>NZ_JAGGQX010000049.1:0-21671 GCF_018613095.1 Bacillus sp. ISL-75 | reverse complement strand
GAACAGGATCCTTAAATTTCAGGCCTAAAAACCAGCGGTAGGCAACATTCATTTCAATTTCTCTTTGTAATTGTCGCTCGGATCGGATGCCATAAATATATCCAATAAACATCATTTTAAATAGAATAGTGGGATCGGAAGGGCGTCCGTTATCATCACTATAATAAGGACGTACCTTTTCAAGAAGGAATGAAAGATCAATATATTTATCGATTAAACGAAGAAGGTGATTGTCAGGAACCAATTCATCAATAGAAACAAATTCATATTCACTTTGGGTAGATACTCTTGGTTTAAACATAGATTTCACCACTTAATTTTTTATTGTTTGGTTGTGTTAAGAGCAGTGCATCATTGATTTTATAGCTCTGTTGATTTGCGCGGAAGGCACGCAGACTCCTGCGGGAGTACGGGGCAGGGGAGACCCCGCAGGCGCTTCAGCGCCGAGGAGGCTCCCCGGCACGCCCGCGGAAAGCGAAGTGCCTGGAGCGCAAATCAACAGACATGTTGCAAAGCTTACATATTAATAATATTATAACGGATTAACGCGGTGAATTGTTAAAGTTATTGTAGAAAATAAGAGGCTGTCGAAAGTTTCTCGACAACCTGAATGCTGGAGACAGCATTCTTTTTCTTCCTAAAACTGCTTAGGAAAAATGTATCTTTGTATTATTTCTATTAGTTTTATATAATAAACACGTAAAACTATTAAACACTGTCTTTTTTAGGAGGACTTTTTATATGCAAATTATCAAAATTTCACCACGCGGTTACTGCTATGGTGTCGTGGATGCCATGGTTATTGCACGAAACGCTGCTTTAGATAAAACATTACCACGCCCAATCTACATTTTAGGGATGATTGTTCATAATAAACATGTTACAGATGCTTTCGAAGAAGAAGGGATTATTACCCTAGACGGAAAAAACCGTAAAGATATTCTCGATAAAGTGGAAACAGGTACTGTTATCTTTACTGCTCATGGAATATCTCCAGAAGTTAGAGAACTCGCAAAACAGAAAGGGCTAGTAACGATAGATGCGACATGTCCTGATGTAACGAGAACCCATGATTTGATTGAAGAAAAAACAAAAGAAGGCTACCAAGTAATTTATATTGGAAAAAAAGGCCATCCAGAACCGGAGGGTGCAGTTGGTGTGGCCCCTGACATGGTCCATCTGGTTGAAACTCCAAGTGATGTAGAAGCATTAACGATTGACTGTGACAAGTTACTTGTCACAAATCAAACAACGATGAGTCAATGGGATGTGGCTGATACGATGAAAAGAGTTCAGGAAAAATATCCAAATGTGGAAGTCTATAATGAAATTTGCCATGCAACGCAAATTCGCCAAGAAGCAGTTGCAGAACAAGCAACAGAAGCTGATGTGACGATTGTAGTTGGTGATCCAAAAAGTAATAATTCCAATCGCCTTGCACAGGTCTCTGAGGAGATTGCTGGAACAAAAGCGTATCGCATTGCTGATATAACTGAGTTAGAAATAGAGTGGATTAAGGATGCCAAAAATGTCGCGGTAACATCCGGAGCCTCTACTCCAACACCGATAACAAAGGAAGTAATCACATTCCTTGAACAATTTAACCCAAATAATGAAGCTACATGGGAACGCCGAAAAAAGGTCCAATTAAGCAGAATATTACCAAAGGTAAAAAAAACTGAAGCACAATAGTAATAAAAAGAACCGAGTCTGATGGAGACCGGTTCTTTGCTTTTATACAAATTGGAATGGATCTGTATTTACTTCAGAAGGAAAAATCTCCACGGTATAACCCGTTTCTTGACACATCTTTTGTAATGTTGCAGTTAGGCCTTTTTTCATCACCTTTTCCACATTATGGCCTGGATCAATCATATTCAAGCCCTGCATTGCTGCATCATGGGCGGTGTGATAATAAATATCCCCAGTAACATACACATCTGCCCCTTGAAACTTGGCATTCATGAAGTATTTATTTCCATCCCCGCCTAAAACAGCTGCCTTTTTAATTTTAGTGCTTAAATCGCCTACCACACGGACAGTTGAAACTTCAAGTGCTATTTTCACTTTTTCTGCAAATTCTCCTAATGTCATTTCACGGACTTTTCCGATTCGGCCAAGACCGAGTACTTCTCCTTTGTTCTCAAGCGGGTAGACATCATAGGCCACCTCTTCATATGGATGCGCTTTGATCATAGCAGTAATCGTTTTCTTTAGAAGTGGTTCAGGAATAATGGTCTCGATTCTTACTTCCTCCACTTCTTCTAACCTGCCTGCCTCACCAACAAATGGATTGGTATTTTCACCAGGTACAAATCTTCCCGTCCCATTTGCGGAAAATGAACAATGGCTGTAGTTTCCAATAAATCCTGCGCCTGCATTTCCAAGGACTTTTCTAATAACTTCTGCATGGCTTACTGGAACAAAAACAACTAATTTCTTTAGCTTTGTATCAAAAGTCGGCACGAGTACCTCTGCATCTTCCAACTCTAAAGCAGTTGCAAGCAGGTCATTTACCCCGCCTTTTGCGACATCAAGGTTCGTATGGGCTGCGTAAACAGCAATATCATGTTTTAATATTTTTTCGATCATTTTCCCTTGAACCGTGTCAGTTAGCAAATTCTTAAGGGGTCGATAAATAATCGGATGGTGGGCAATAATGAGCTGAACATTTTTTTCAATTGCCTCATCAATTACATTTTCCAGTACATCAAGGGCAATCATTATTCGTTCAACTTTTTTATTTAAGCGTCCTATTTGTAAGCCAATCTTATCCCCTTCCATCGCTAACCCTTTCGGGGAAAACTGTTCAAATAGTAGAATAACTTCGTGACCGTTAGGAATTTTCATTCTTTAAAGCCTCCTCTACCAGCTTAATTTTGGCGATCATCTCTTGTTTTTTTTCATTCGTTTCAGAAGATTGGCTGGCACCCTCAAGCGCTTCATAAATACGCTGCCAATTGTTTATTTCTGCTGTCCATTTTTTCTTAAAGGTTTTATCTTGTTTTTGTAGAAGGAATGGACCCACTAAAAGCCCCATATCAAGATTTTTTTTATAAGGCTTATTAGGATCGCCCTTTTCACCTATTAAAATCTCGTATATTTTTCCATCTTCCTCGAGTATTTCTTCGTCAATTAGTTCCCAGTTATTTTCAATAAACCATTTCCTGATCGAAATCGCGCTAATATTTGGTTGTAACACCAAGCGCTTGACGGAAGTCAGCTTACCTTTACCATTTTCTAGAATGTTTGCAATTAAAGCACCTCCCATTCCAGCAATTGTAATACAATCCACTTCACCCGGTTGAACAACTTCCAGACCATCACCTAATCGCACGGAAATAACCCCCGCTAACCCTTCTGCTAATACATTCCTCTCAGCCAACTGGAAGGGGCCCTTAGCAACCTCACCAGCAATGGCAAATGGTAATCCCTCATTTTTTGCTAAGTAGCAAGGTAAATAAGCATGGTCTGAGCCAATATCTGCGAGCCTTGCTCCTTTTGGAACATAGTTAGAAACCGCAGCCAATCTTGCTGACAATTTATCTGTATTCAATCATACCACCACTTTTTATATGTAATTTATATAGTATAAAAAAAGTCCTTTACAGATGCAAAGGACCTTTTCTAGTTATTTAATGTTTGCTAACCAATCTGCCATTGCAGCAGCCTGTTCTGGTTTAACAAGACCTGCTGGCATGCCTGTACCCTTACCTTTTGTAACAAAAGTCATAAGTTCTTCCTTAGAATACTTGCTGCCCACACCTTTTAATGTAGGTCCTACTACCCCTTGATACTGATCACCATGACAGCCAATACAAGATTGCTTGTAAATGTCTTCTGGCTTTGATGCGGCAACCTCTGTTTTCTCATTGCCTTCACCATTTTCCTTAGCAACTTCTTTCATATCACCAAGGCCTTTGAAAGACAAAATTAGAATTAACACAATTCCAAATGCCATGATGAGAACGAAAGGAATAACCGGATTTCGCTTCATGATATAACCTCCCTTATGTACGAACGTCTGTTAAATATTGAATAAAGTCTACAAACAACTACTATTTTACTTGAAAATGAACAGAAGGAAAAGCCCTAAACTTATTTTATCACTATAATCTTAATAAAAAAAAGAAAACAAGCCAAATTAGTGAAAATATCTAGTTTAGCCTGTTTATAAATTTGCTATTTTATTTTATTAATCATAGGCTCCCTGAACAATCCCTACGGCCATTGCAGCAATCCTTATACATGTCCAGCCATCAACCATAATTAAAAACTGTTTAAGGGCTCTCCAAGCTTCCCTAAAAGGTTCTCAACAGGTACTCAGACATCTTCTAACACACGTTCGGTTGTATTTGATAAATTCAAGCCCATCTCCTAAAATAAAGAATAAAAAGCGGGCCATGAATTTTCTTAAGTCTATTTGCAAAATGAGAGACAATTCAGTAAAATGGATTCAAATAGAGAAAGTGCTTACATTTACTTAAGTGTTTCAACTAGTGTATTCAGTAATTGATGCATAAGAAAAAAGCCTACTTCAGTTATGAAGTAGACTATTCATTAGAAATATTTTATTCTAAGAAATCTTTTAAACGTTTGCTGCGACTAGGATGGCGTAATTTCCGTAATGCCTTTGCCTCAATTTGACGGATACGCTCACGGGTTACACCGAAGACCTTTCCTACCTCTTCGAGAGTACGAGTACGTCCATCATCCAGTCCAAAACGCAGGCGAAGGACATTTTCTTCCCTGTCTGTTAAAGTATCTAAGACATCTTCAAGTTGCTCTTTTAATAATTCATAGGCAGCATGCTCTGAAGGTGAGGTTGCATCCTGGTCTTCAATAAAATCACCAAGGTGGGAATCATCTTCTTCACCAATAGGTGTTTCCAGTGATACAGGCTCTTGGGCAATTTTCAAAATTTCCCTAACCTTATCAGGTGTTAGATCCATATCTTCACCAATTTCTTCTGGTGTTGGTTCACGGCCAAGATCCTGAAGTAATTGACGCTGAACACGAATTAATTTATTAATGGTTTCAACCATATGCACAGGTATCCGAATGGTCCTTGCTTGGTCTGCAATCGCGCGTGTAATAGCTTGACGAATCCACCAAGTTGCATAGGTACTAAATTTAAAGCCTTTTCGATAATCAAACTTCTCAACAGCTTTGATTAGACCCATATTACCTTCTTGAATAAGATCAAGAAAGAGCATTCCACGACCGACGTAGCGTTTTGCAATACTTACTACAAGACGGAGGTTTGCTTCAGCTAGACGTCGTTTTGCTTCTTCGTCGCCTGCTTCAATTCGGTTAGCCAGCTTAATTTCCTCTTCAGCAGAAAGCAAATCAACACGGCCGATTTCTTTTAAGTACATACGAACTGGATCATTAATCTTAACCCCTGGAGGGACGCTAAGATCATTTAAATCAAATTCATCATCATCACCCTTAGCTAATTGCTTAGGATTAGGATCTTCCTCGTCACTTTCACCAACTAATTCAATACCTTGATCACCGAGGAACTCGTAAAATTCGTCCATTTGGTGTGAATCTAGTTCAAAATTAGCCAATTTCTCAGCAATATCATCATAGGCAAGGACGCCGGTTTTTTTACCCAGTACCGTTAACTGATCTTTCACTTGTTCAAAAGTGAATTCATTCTCAACTTCTTTTGAACGGGCTGATTTTTCAGCAGCCATATGTCCCCCTCCTTCCAGAATCAAAGACAGTAAAATGGAATCTATAGAGATTTACGCAATTGAATAATTTCCATTGCAATTGCAGCAGCTTTACCAAGATCACTTTGTCGCTCTGCTTCTTTTTGTTCCACTTCTTTTTCTTTTATCTTTAACAATTTTTGATAATTCAACACCTGTTTGATATAATCAGTTAATTCTTGATTGCTTAATTCGTCATTTATGGACATCATTTCAATATTAGCAACCATTCTTCTAAGATTATCATCTTGAATATAGGATAAAAATGCACTTGAATCAGGTTGGAAATGATCCTCATAAAATCCTAACAGATAGGTTATTATTGCCTGATGTTCATCAATATTAAACGTGTTTCCTTGTAATAAATCCTGAACTTTATAAGCAACATCTCGATCTTTTAGCATGTGAGCGATTAATCGCCTTTCTGCTGTGTAATGCGCTGGCTTGAGTTCACTTACTTTCTTAGGAATTAAAATAGGTTTATCAACAGGTTGGTTTTTTCCGGTTGTTTTTCTTTTATCAGCGAAGAAAATTTGCTTTTGCTGCTGTTTCAATGCATCTAATGAGAGTGAAAATTCTGCTGCAAGTTGCCGCAAATAATGATCTCTTTCAACTGCTTTATTCAAATTGCTGATTTCATTAATTATCACTTCGATATATGCAAGCCTATCTCCTTCTAGCTGAAGATTTTTACCTCTGCGAAAGTAAAGAAATTTAAACGCCATCCATGTTAAGCCGGCCGCGATAACCTCATTTCGGAATTTCTCAGGACCGTTCTTTTTAATGTATTCATCGGGGTCCATACCGTCTGGCATCATCGCTACCTTTATTTGAAAGCCAGCATTGTTAAGATGGTTCCCCGCTCGAAAAGCAGCTTCAATTCCTGCCTTATCTGAATCGTAACAGATGGTTACGGATTGGACACTTTGCCTTAAAAGGGCTATATGTTCATCTGTCAAGGATGTCCCCATTGTGGCAATGCCATTTTCCACACCCGAGCGATCTGCGGAAATTACATCGGCAAATCCCTCAAATAAAACAGCATATTGCAATTTTTTTAAACTTGGCTTCGCATTATGATAATTATATAAAATTTTACTTTTATTAAAGATTGGCGTTTCAGGACTATTTAGATATTTGGGCTCTTCGGCCCCGAGTGATCTGCCTGAAAAAGCAATCGTATTACCATTTCGGTCAAAAATCGGAAACATTATTCGATCTCTAAATCGATCGAAATAAGTCCCATCCCTTTCACGTTTGATAATTAATCCGGCTTTCTCCATCCATTCAGGTAGGAAATCTCTTTTAGATAGAAATTTATAAACAAAATCCCATGAATTTAGGGAATACCCAATTTGAAACTTATCAATCGATTCGCGAGTAAATCCCCTGCTCAGCAGATACTCTAAAGCCTGCCCGCCTTCTTTTGTATTTACAAGCAAGTGATGGTAAAATTTCTGTAACAGCTCATGAGCCCCTAAAAAAGCTTGGTGCTCTTGAGAAACCTTTTTCTCGCCTTGTCCCCCAGATAAATTAATTTCAAGGTCGATATTTACCTTCGAAGCTAGTTTAATGGCAGCTTCCTGAAATGAAATCCCTTCAAGTTCCATTAAAAAAGAAAAAACATTACCGCCAGCGCCACAGCCAAAACAATGGAAAATTTGTTTATCAATTGATACTGAAAATGATGGGGTACTTTCTCCATGGAATGGACATAATCCGAAGTAATTTCGCCCCTGTTTTTTCAGTTGAACATAATCGCTGATTACTTCGACAATATCAACAGCCTGACGAATTTGATTAATCTTTTCTTCGGCAATACGCTCTGCCATGAAAACAACTCCATTTGTACTATCAGGTATTCGGCAGGCAATCCTTAAATTCCTGCAAATTTCGACAAAATTTTTGTTAATTTTGTCATAAATTTTGAACCATCTTCAGTTTGGAAAGATTTAGGGCCTCTCCCTTCCCAGCGTCAACATATTTCCTCTTCCTATGTAGATTTTTCTTCATTCATATGGAGACGGAGGAAGCAACAAAAAGATCACGGACGCTAAACTTGGATCCTATTTCGACAATCTCTGCCCAGTGGGCATGAATCTGCATCGACATAAATAGTCGGATTGCCTTCTACATTAGTATTAATTCTACATCTCTCCGCATATTCCTTCTTTAACAAATAACTTTTGTAAAAGGATTTATGTCGAATTCTTTTTAGGGGGTCCCCTTGACATCTAACAATAAATAGTTTATTCGTTCACAAGCAAGTCTAAACCTAAAAAGATATATTTTTATCACAATTTTTTATTATAGTACATTTATTATCATTTTACCATAACTTTTTATCATTATTATTCCACTTTCCATCAGAAGAAAACACATAATCAAATGATTATGTGTTAAGGTCTCCCTTTATGATTATAATTTAGGATAACATTTGCTGTTTCTTCAACCGCTTTATTGGTTACATCAATAACGGGACAATTTATTTTCTCCACTACTTTTTCAAAAAAGATTAACTCCGCTTTAATCCGTTCAATATTGGCATAACTTGCCTTATCATTTAATCCTAAGGAAATTAATCGTTCTCGTCTGATATTATTTAACTTTTCAGGACTTATTTTTAAACCGAAGCATTTCTCGATCGGAACCCTATATAGTTCTTCTGGCGGATCCACTTCAGGTACCAGCGGGACATTAGCAACCTTTAAACGTTTATGGGCTAAGTACTGGGAAAGTGGTGTCTTTGAAGTTCTTGAAACGCCAATTAGAACAATATCTGCTTTTAGGATTCCTCTTGGGTCACGGCCATCATCATATTTTACGGCAAATTCAATCGCTTCTACTTTTTTAAAATAATCCTCATCAAGTTTTCGAACAAGTCCTGGTTCACATAAGGGTGTCTTCCCACTAAAAGCTTGAATCTTGTCCATTATTGGACCAATTAAATCGACTGCCAGAATCCCTTTCTGTTCCGCTCTCTCCTTGATATATGTACGCATTTCAGGTTTGACAAGCGTAAATGCAATCATAGCTTTATCCAGTAAAACAAGTGAAAGAACTTCATCAATATGTTCCTGGTCCTCTACATAGGGAAATCTTTTTAAATTCATTCCTGAGCCATTAAACTGGCTTATTGCTGCTTTGGTAACTAATTCAGCCGTTTCCCCCACTGAATCAGATACAACATAAATAATTGGTACACTCATTCTCCCTACACAACCCCTCTACAAGTTAACTTGTGACTTACTCATCACCCAGTCCAACAAACGCTTTTGTAATGTTTGTTTTCGTTAATCTGCCGATAACCTCATATCCATTTTCTGATTTTCGAACCACTGGCAGGGCATCAATTTGTTTTTCAATTAATTTTTTGGCGATATCGATTAATAAATCGTCCCGTTCACACATAGTTATATTCGGCATTCTAGTCATAATAATATTGACAGGAATGGTGGAAAGCTCTTGTTTACCTATACTTGCTCTGAGCAAATCTTTTCTGGACAATACCCCGACAAGGATGGTATTTTGATCCACTACAAATAATGTTCCCACGTCTTCAAGGAACATGGTACAGATCGCATCATATACAGAAATATTTTCATTCACCACAATAGGGATGGATTGATAATCTTTCACATATATTTTTTGTAAATTTTCAGTTAGCAGCTGTGTCCCAGATTTACCCGTATAAAAATAACCCACACGCGGTCTTGCATCTAAAAAGCCAGCCATTGTTAAAATTGCCAGATCTGGCCTTAATGTTGCTCTAGTCAAACTTAATTGATCGGCAATATGCTCTCCGGTAATCGGCCCATTTTCTTTTACAATTTGTAAAATATGTTCTTGCCGTTTGGTCAGTTCGATTGTACACACCACCTTTGTATGACATCATGAAGGGTTACCCACAACCTTCTAAAAGTCATACTTTATTAGGAATATTATATACTATGGAATGTATTAAGAAAACTCGCCAATTGGCGAGTTTTCCATTAAAACGTCATCTTTTCTTGCAAAAAGCTAACAAGTTCACTTACTGGGATCCGTTTTTGTTCCATTGTATCACGGTCTCGAACAGTAACCATATTGTCTTCTTTAGAGTCAAAATCATAAGTGATACAAAAAGGTGTACCAATTTCATCATGACGGCGATAGCGTTTCCCAATGGAACCTGATTCGTCATAATCCACTGAAAAGTGCTTCGCTAAAGCAGCAAAAACTTCTCGTGCTTCTTCAGACAACTTCTTCGATAATGGAAGGACTGCCGCCTTAAATGGGGCTAGAGCAGGGTGGAAATGCATGACCGTTCTAGATGTACCATCTTCAAGCTGTTCTTCATCATAGGCATCAATCAAGAATGCTAACGTAACCCGATCCGCTCCTAAGGAAGGTTCAATACAGAATGGGACATACTTTTCATTTGTTTCAGGGTCAAGATAATGGAAATCTTCACCGGAATACTCCATATGCTGCTTCAAGTCATAATCTGTTCTTGAAGCGACACCCCAAAGTTCCCCCCAGCCAAACGGGAACTTAAATTCAAAATCAGTAGTCGCATTACTATAATGGGATAGTTCATCTTCAGAGTGATCTCGTAGCCTTAGATTTTCTTTGGTAAGACCTAAGGACATTAACCAGTCTTCAGCAAATTGTTTCCAATAATCAAACCATTTAAGTTCTTCAACAGGCTTACAGAAAAATTCAAGTTCCATTTGTTCAAACTCTCTTGTCCTGAATGTAAAATTCCCCGGAGTAATTTCATTTCGGAAACTCTTTCCTATTTGAGCAATTCCAAACGGCATTTTCTTTCTCATCGTACGCTGAACATTTTTAAAGTTAACAAAAATACCTTGGGCCGTTTCAGGACGAAGGAAAATTTCATTCGTACTTGATTCTGTTACCCCTTGGAAGGTTTTAAACATTAAGTTGAACTGACGGATACCAGTAAAATCATGACTGCCACAGTCCGGGCATGCGATATTGTGTTCTTTAACCAGTTCTTCCATTTTTTCAAATGGTAAGCCGTCGACAATCATTTCAATGCCTTTTTCATCTAGTGCATTTTCAATTAATTTATCCGCGCGATGTCGTGCTTTACAATTTTTACAATCAATCATTGGGTCATTAAAGTTCCCAATATGCCCTGATGCTTCCCAAGTACGAGGATTCATCAGAATACTTGCATCTAAGCCAACATTATAAGGCGACTCTTGAACAAACTTTTTCCACCATGCCTGTTTAATATTGTTTTTAAATTCAACGCCTAGCGGGCCGTAATCCCAAGTATTTGCAAGTCCTCCGTAAATCTCTGAACCTGGAAAAATAAATCCTCTGTGTTTTGCATGTGAGACGATTTGTTCCATTGTTACATTCATTGAAATTGCTCCTTTTAATAAATTTGATACAAACAAAAAAACTCTCGTTCCTATGCTTGTTAAGCATAGGGACGAGAGTTACCCGCGGTTCCACCCTATTTGCTGCAAAAAGCAGCCTCTTTAATCGTGTTAATAAACACAAAGATTGCTCAGGAACGCCTTCCTTAGTGCCCTATACCCTAGCTTCCACCACCCTAGGTTCGCTTTTATAGAGATGACTAAGTACTCTTCTCCGTCAATGCAAATATTTTATTTATGAAAATAATAACGAAAACTCCAAACATTGTCAACAGGGTGCTTATAAGAGATTTCTGAATTTATCCATGGAATTAAGAAACTTCTTTGTTTTGAGATGAAGTCCCGAATACTCTTCATAGTAAGAAGTAATAACATTCTTAAGTTCAGCCTTAGTCTCTTCTTTAACAGAAATATTTCCTAACCTTGAAAGATCAAAATAATAAAATAGCCTTAATAATTTAATCGTACTCGGTGTTAATTTGAAATGGTACGGATCTTTATCTAGACAACGATGACAGATAAGCCCACCTTCACGAATGGAAAAAGAAAAATGTCCGTCTGTACTGCCGCAAACGGAACATTGATTTAAGATTGGGTTTAATCCCAACACATTTAACATTTTCATCTCATAAATATTCATGAGAATATCCGGGTCATAGCCCTCATTCAAATAATTCAATGTTTGATAGAGCAATTCATAATGAAAAGGGTTTGGTTTTTTTTCTTCCGTGCATTTATCGGTTAACTCGACAATATAACTAGCATAGGCAGTTAAAAAAATGTCTTCACCAATCGATCTTAAGGATGTAGCCGTTTCACCCTGCTGCATGCTTCCTAAACCAGATCCTCTAGTAATTAGAAAATAACCATGTGTAAAAAGTTGTGTAATGGAGGAAAGGCGGCTGTTTGGCTTTTTTGCACCACGCGCCATCACACCAATCTTTCCCCATTCCCTTGTATATATTGTCACTATTTTATTTGTTTCACCATAATCTGTTGCTCTAATAACGATGCCTTCACACTTCTGAAGCATTATTGTCACCTTCTAAAGTAGCACGAAGACAAACTTATGAAACGGGAAAATCGATTTGTGCTAGCTCATCATTCAGATTTCCGGGTATTTCTTGGTTTTCCTTCTCAAGTTCTTTAATGAGAAGATATGTGTCAATATTACCTGTTTGGAGGAATACTTTCCACGTAAAATCCATCATCGAAAACCCCACCTTTCATATTTAGACTAGCTTTCATTCGGTCCCAAACCTTACAATTATCATAGCCTGCCAGCGCAAAAATCATAAGACGAAATATTTGTTAATGTTGTCCATGCATAATTTGAAATAATCGGTAATATTTTAGTTAGGGTTATTAGAAAAGCGGAAACGCCTTGGTCGGCCATTATTAATCAATATTCATCCTCATTGAAGCCATAATCTCGCAGCTGGGACATCTTATTGCGCCAATCTTTTTGAACTTTTACCCATAGCTCTAAATATACTTTTGACCCTAGAAGATTTTCAATATCAACTCGTGCACGCTTGCCTATTTCTTTTAACATGCTGCCTTGCTTACCAATAATAATTCCTTTTTGTGAATCACGTTCGACAATGACGGTTGCCATGACATCAATAATTTCTTTACCCTCTCTCCGCTCCATTTTGTCAAGAACCACAGCTAAAGAGTGGGGAATTTCCTCTCGTGTTAAGTGGAGTGCTTTTTCCCTTATTAACTCGGTAATAATAAACCGTTCTGGGTGATCTGTGACCTGGTCTGCTGGATAGTATTGTGGTCCCTCCGGCAAGAAGGACTTAATCTGTCCTAACAATGGCTCCACATTGTTTCCTTCAAGCGCAGATATTGGGACAATTTCTTTAAAAGGGTATTTTTCTTTATATGATTCAATAATCGGCAATAATTTATCAGGATGGACTTGATCAATTTTATTAATTACAAGAAAGATTGGCGTATTAACTGTTTGGAATTTTTCAAGAATAAATTCTTCACCACGTCCAAATCCTTCTTCAGCATTTACCATAAATAAAATCAAATCAACTTCTTTTAGCGTATTTACAGCAACCTTCATCATAAAATCGCCTAATTTGTGCTTGGGTTTATGGATACCTGGTGTATCTATAAAAATCATTTGGGCATCATTTACTGTTAACACACCTTGGATTTTGTTACGAGTTGTTTGTGCTTTATCACTCATTATGGCAATTTTTTGGCCAATCACGCGATTAAGAAACGTGGATTTACCTACATTTGGCCGGCCAATAATCGAAATAAAACCTGACTTATATCCTTTGCTTCCGTTGTCATTATTCAGCATATAGATCCTCCTGTATGAAGGAACTTGCCTTTTTTGTTTTTTTAATTAGTTGATCGATGTTCACTAGTGTTCTTCCCTTCCAGCAGGAATCTGCTGTTTCTTTATTTTACCTCAAAATTGATTGAAAATCATTAGGTTGAAGTAAAAAATTTATAAAAATTAGAATTTTCTCACAAATCAGCAAGTCTTAATAATTTTGCTGATAAGTTATTTTACCTAATCCAGTATCCCATTTCAAATGATGGTAAATAAACTCTATTCAGCTTAATTTTTTAAAGCTTTTGTATGTAGGGTAAAAATATTAATAGACTAATTACAACCGATAGGACGGCATAAACTAACACCGCTCCTGCTGCCATATCCTTCGCTTGTTTTGCTAATGGATGATACTCTTGTGTAACTAGATCGACAACTCGTTCGATTGCGGTATTGACTAATTCCAATGCAAACATTCCCGCAATAGCAAACAGGATGATTATCCATTCAGTCTTTGTAATGGAAATATAATAAGAGACGAGTACAACAAGAATGGAGCAAAAGAAATGGAACCGCATATTTTTCTCTGACTTCAGGGCCACTACAATCCCGGCGATTGCATTTGAAAATGTACCCAACCATGACTGCTGTGGTCGTTTATCGTTTGAGTCCATACTCGTCTAATATTTCCTTTTGCAATGTGAACATTTCTTTTTCCTCTTCATCGGTCATATGATCATAACCAAGGAGATGAAGGAAACCATGTACAGCTAGAAAACCAAGCTCACGTATAAAAGAATGTCCATATTCTTCTGCTTGCTCGATTGCTTTTGGTATAGAGATAATAATATCCCCCAAGACACGAGGCATATCAACCCCTACCAGCTCCACCTCACCTTCCCCAAGCTCTTCCATTGCAAACGAAATAACATCCGTAGGCTTGTCTTTATCGCGGTATTCCCTGTTGATCTCCTGTATTCTATCATTTGAAACAAATGTTACTGAAACTTCGCTATGCTCTTCAACATCTTGTTTTCTAGCCGCAAAGGTAAGGATCCTTTCGATTTCAAGCATTTGTTCTTCTGTCAGTTTTTCCGTTTCGTCGATACAATCAATTAGTAATGTCATGCTTGCTTCACCTTCTTTATCATTTCTGGATATTCAATTCTGGAGTGAAAAATCCCCTTTAAGGTCTCACATAAAGCTTCAGATACGGTTTCTATTTCTCTCATTGTGATATCACATTCATTTAATTGCCCATCTTGAAGACGATCAGCAACGATTTTTTTAACCAGTGATTCTATTAATTCTGGCGTAGGCTGGGATAATGAGCGGACTGCCGCCTCGACACTATCTGCAATACCAACCACCGCAGACTCTTTTGTTTTTGCCTTTGGACCAGGATAGCGATAATCCTCTTCCTTTACTTCAGTTTCACCTTGGGTTGCCTTATGATAAAAGAATTTTAGCAAGGTTGTCCCGTGATGCTGTTCAGCGATATCGATAATTTCTTTTGGCATATGGTACTTCTTTAAAATATTAGAGCCATCTGTTACATGGGCAATAATAATGTTTGCACTTTTATCTGGCGGCAGACGATCATGAGGATTTTCTAGATGCATCTGATTCTCGATATAAAAATTCGGACGTCGTGTTTTTCCAATATCATGGTAATAGCTGCCCACTCTTGCTAATAGTCCATTTGCACCGATTGCTTCACATGCAGATTCCGCTAAATTAGCAACCATCACACTATGGTGATATGTACCTGGTGCTTCCATCAATATTTTTCTTAATAGTGGATGGTTTGGATTGGATAGTTCAATCAGCCTCATCGTCGACAGAATACCAAAACTCGCCTCAAAAAAAGGCAATAATCCAATCGTTAACACAGCAGAACCTATACCTGAAACAAGAGCAGTGGTTATATAATATCCATACTCCATACCAGAAAATTGGCCATTTGGAAGAAACATTAACGCTAAAATAGACAAAATATTTACGATTGCCGCAAACGAGCCAGCCTGCAAGATTTTTGAACGCTGGTTTTGGTTACTGAGAAACAAAATTCCTGCTAAGGCACTGAATAGGATGTAAATCCCCTCTGAAAAATTTAGTGTCCCTGTAATTCCCTCGTTAAATAAAATACTTCCGCATACCGCCATAATAATCGACATAAGAATGGCAAGCTTTTCATCAATCAAGATCTTAATTAACATTCCCCCTAAAGCTGCAGGGAAAAGATAGCCAATTCCAGCAAAATTAAAAATTTGCAGCATGCTGATTATTTTCATAATAAAGATTGAAAGTATGAAAACAATCCCATACAACAACAAGTCTGTCTGTCTTTTTCCTGGAATTGATTTTATTTGGTAAAAATAAAAATAGATTGAAGACAGAATAATGGTTATCAATACCATTAATCCAATAAAAGGCTTAAAGGATCTCTCATTATCAAGAAGGCCGACTAATTTTAACTGTCTATAAATATCCTGGTTGATTAATTCTCCTTCTTCAACAATAATTTGACCCTGAAGAATTTTGGCAGGCTCCACACTTTCTACCGCTTGCTGTCGCAGCTCTTCTGTTGCATTGGGATCATAAAATTCATTTTGAATTACAGCATACCTGCCCAGTTCAATGACACCATTTCTTAAATTATCATTTAATGTTGTATATTTTAATTCTTCCTCCACTCTTTTCTTGGCATTCTCTACTTCATCAGCAGAAATCCGTTGGGCCATAACATTGTTAATCGCAGTAACAGTTAAATCCTTCGCGATCGATAATTCATCATTACTAGCTTGGACTAAGGCCGTAAAAACCTGGTCAGAAAGCCCCTTTGATACATTCGATGTTAATTTTGCCTTTAACCTGATCATTTTTTCAGAATCACTAGGTTCCGTTTTTGCTGGTTTTTCTTCTGGGGCCAGTTCTTCAAACTTCTTAATTTCTGCATTTATTTCATCATTCACTTCTGTAACTGCTTGAAAAATGGAGCTAATTAAATCGACCCGATTTTGCGTATACTCTTTTTTCAAGGCATATACATCCTGTACTTGGTCAAGAGCATCCCTACGCTTATTTTCAGTACTTTTCTTATCCTCCACTGTTCCAGGGGAACGGATAGTTTTTTCTGCTACTGAAAACAGGCTTAAATCCAACTTTTCAGGTTTTACATTACTATACATCGCTGCAAATAATACGGTACCTAACATGATAAAAAAGAGAACTAGAAAAAAAGTGATATCTAGCAGTTTGCGTATCCGTATGAAGTATTGCTGTAGTTTATCCAACTAAATCCCTCCAACCACGGCCCATGAAAATGATTTTATATTAAAAAAATCATTTCTCAAAAATTGTCATATTTTCACTGTTCCTGCTTTATGTAAAATGATAACAGTTTTTCGAAGAAGTTTCACCTTCTTTGGAAGAAGATTAGTTTGAAGTTCACTTTTCCATAGCAAAAAGAGGTAAACCACAAATAGGTTTACCCCTCTTGATTCGCTTTGTTCTCGTATGCCTCAATAATTCTGCCAACAAGCGGATGACGAACCACGTCAGTTGTTTCTAAAAAGACAAAGGAAATGCCCTTTACATTTTTTAAAATTCCTTCGGCTGCAATTAAGCCTGATTTTGCACCTTTTGGCAAATCAATCTGTGTTTGATCACCCGTAATGACCATTTTTGACCCAAAGCCAAGTCTTGTCAAAAACATTTTCATTTGTGCATGGGTTGTGTTTTGGGCCTCATCCAGTATAACAAAAGCATCATCTAATGTTCGACCTCTCATATAGGCGAGCGGAGCAATTTCAATGGTTCCTCGTTCAATTAACCTTTGCGTATGTTCAGCCCCAAGCACATCATGGAGAGCATCATATAGTGGCCGCAGATATGGGTCTACCTTTTCTTTTAAATCACCTGGAAGAAACCCAAGACTCTCGCCTGCCTCAACAGCAGGCCTTGTTAAAAGTATTTTATTCACTTGCCCATTTTTGAGTGCGCCCACGGCCATGACGACAGCAAGATATGTTTTCCCGGTTCCGGCAGGGCCAATCCCAAATACAAGATCTGTTTTTTTAATTGCTGTTACATATTCTCTTTGTCCAAGCGTTTTAATCCGAATGGTTTTACCTTTAACATTTTTGCCAATTTCTTCTTCATATAAATTTACAAAATATTCAAGTGTCCCTGCGTTCGCCATTTGGACCGCGTATAGGACGTCTCTTTGACTAATATTAATTCCCTTTCGAATCACAATCATTAATTTATTTAATATTTGTCCGGCCAGATTTACATTTTCCTCATCACCGGATAAACTGACACCTTCACCCCGAGTAATGATGGTAACATCAAGCTCTTGTTCAATAATTTTTAAATTGGTATCAGAATTCCCTAGCAAACTAATTGCTTCTGCAGGATTTTCAAGTTGTACATTTATGGTAGTTAACTTTTCTGTCATTCACTAGTCTCCTTGGAAATCGGTTGTCCGACTGCAATATTTTCAATTACCTTAAAATGAATATCCAGTATAACTTTACCATTTTTAATTGCTTTGTGTAAAATTTTTTCATCTTTTATCATAGCATCTTCATCTAACCGACCTTTTATTTGTTTTTTTGCCAGCTCAATTGCAATTTGTTGGGCCTCTTTATTTGAGTAGGTACGCTGAACTTCTTCCCGCTCGCGAAGGGTTTTGTTGAGATAAGAAATTGGCAATTCCCACTTTAGGAAATGAATTTTATGAACATTCATTTCGGTTTCATATTTCAAGAATTCAGGCTTACCAAAGCCCCAAACAGGGAGTTCGAAATCCCCCAGTAAAATAAAATGCTTTTCCTTTTCTTTGCCATTATATACTTTAAAGTTGGTTACTAACGGGAGCTCCACATGACTTTTATACCAAGTTTCACCCCAAACCTCTCCTTTGGCCGCAACCAATTCCGGAGTACCTTCTTGCCCAAATTCACCTGAAACGAGTAATTGCCCCGGCACCACATGATCATTAATTTCTACCATTTTTTGACCATTTTCAATATACATATTTACGATTATCGCTTTCTTTTTTGCGATAAGGTTCCTCGGTGATAATTGCTCTGGCTTTTTTGGCTCATTTTTCTCGACAACTTGAAGGTGGAAGGTTGTCCCTTTTAATTCCACTCCAACCCATGTTAGATCCCCAACATTATTTGTCAGTTGCCTTTGAATACCTTCCACATTATCTACAAATAATTGCAACTTTCCAATCTTAACACCCATCTTGTCCAATTCTTTACGAATTTGATATTCTGTCGCTGGTTTTGCCCCTTTTATTTCAATCCCCCAAATAACATTGGATAAAACCATTAAGATAAGCAAGAAAATTCCTGCCCCCGCTAAAAAGCCACTATTTTTAAGCACTCTCTTAATTAAAAAAGGCACTCCGCTCCTTCGCAGGAAGGAAATGGAGCAGTCACTTTTCCTTGCATAGTGTCTGATGTTCTTGGCATCTCTAAGTCTCATCTTAAAGGTAATTGTTTCTGTTCCATGCCGTTTGACATGCCAAATATGAAGACCATTCCTGGTAAGGACATTTAAAAAGCGTTCAATACCCTTTCCTGATACTTTAACAGTAACCCTGCCATATAAAAATTCGACCCACTGGTTATTCATTTTGTTCCTCCCGGATTATCAGTTATATAAATGACCTGTTCAATTTTCCCTTCGAGCAAAATTTCTTCAGGTAAAATCGTTTTAATAACAAAATATTTACCTTTTATTAATAACTGCCCTTGCTTTAATAGAAGACGGAGTTCTTTATCAGTAAACACAAGCAAGCCGCGATGGTTCTCAATATATATATGAATTTGCCCAACCATCGTAATGCGGGGTAAATCCATCATGACATCTTGAGGAAGATCCATTTTTTCAGCCATCCAGTTACGGACCCGTTGGCCCCATTTTTTCGCCATAAAAAAAGAACCCCCTTTCATCTCATATTTATGAAATGAAAGGAGGTTCTAGCACACCTTTTTCTATTTAGCTATGTTGATTTACAACTAACCTTTTCTTGGGAAAAAGGGCTTTTTGGAACGCGGCTCACCAAGAATTTCTGACCAAACCATACCATTAATGAGCGTTTTTTCATCTGGATAAAGAGAAATGATGCTACCTTCCTCTTGCCCGGATTTAACTTCTACTTTCTCGACCTTTGGCTGGGCTACTGACATTCCAATCCGTTTAACCTCAGACTCTTGTTTCAACTGATGGTATTTATTTTCGAGCTTTTCGAGATGATCCAGTGGTTCCGATTGTATATTCTTTGATTTTAAAGTGCTGGTTGTTGGAATTTCATCATAATTGAGTTGCTTTTTAACTAGTGTCCGAATTTCTTCAAAAGTATCCCTTGAAAATGTTCTATTGCGAGATTGACCTGTCTTACCTTTTGCCTTACGGAAAATAACAGAGACAATACCCATGACAATCAAAAATACTAAGGTTTCCAAAAATCACCACCCCTTTATTATCCCAACGCGGGCTTTATTGTCCGTCTTTTTTGTCTCCCGTTATCTTACCAATTGAGCCTCTCATTTCAGTATCTGCTGAAATATTTTTAAAGTTCATATAATCCATTACACCAATATTTCCTGATTTGAGCGCTTGAGCCATTGCAAGAGGAACCTCTGCTTCCGCTTCCACGACCTTTGCCCTCATTTCCTGGACCTTAGCTTTCATTTCTTGTTCTAACGCCACAGCCATTGCCCTGCGCTCTTCAGCTTTCGCCTGGGCAATTTTCTTATCCGCTTCAGCTTGTTCGGTTTGTAGTTCAGCCCCAATGTTTTTACCGATATCCACATCAGCGATATCAATCGATAGGATTTCAAAAGCTGTTCCGGCATCTAGTCCTTTCGAAAGAACCGTTTGCGAGATTAAATCTGGATTCTCGAGCACCTTGCTATGACTATCCGATGAACCGATAGTGGAAACAACCCCTTCACCGACACGAGCAACCACGGTTTCTTCCCCAGCACCACCGACAAGACGCTCAATGTTAGCTCGAACGGTAATTCTCGCTTTAGCCTTTACTTCGATACCATTCATAGCAACCCCGGCAATAAATGGAGTTTCAATTACTTTCGGATTAACACTCATTTGTACCGCCTCTAAAACATCACGCCCTGCTAGGTCAATGGCAGCGCAGCGTTCAAACGATAATTCAATATTTGCCCGATGTGCAGCAATTAGAGCATTGACTACTCTGTCAACATTCCCGCCGGCAAGATAATGGCTTTCCAGTTGATTGGTGGTAACGTTTAAACCAGCTTTATGGGCCTTTATGAGTGGATTAACCACTCTGCTTGGCGTTACCCTTCTTAGCCTCATCCCAACTAGGGTAAATATACTAATACGGACTCCTGCCGCAAGCGCAGAGATCCAGAGCATGACTGGTACAAAGGATAATAAGATCCCAAATAAGATTAAAGCAACAACGACAACTGCAATGATAAAAATCGTTCCACTGCCTACAATCATTTTTTAACCCCCTTCTTTTATTCTAATTCTCTTACAACAATACGCGCTCCTTCAACCTTAATGACTTTAACAATTGCATTCTGATCGATAAAGCCGCCTTCGGTTACTGCATCAATTCTTTCGTTGTTAATAATAACGGTTCCTGCTGGGCGTAAAATGGTTAAGGCAATCCCTTCCATTCCCAACAGATCGGTACGATTAATATTAGAAACATATCCATCTTCTTTTCTGGCTGAATCAAAAAGAACCATTTTATTAAATAAAACAAGCTTTTTATCAAAAATCTTAATCATCATAAAGAAAACTAGGACAGATAAGAAAATCGCAATTAAGATAGATACCCCGATTTGAATGGTGTCCGCTCCTGCTAAAAAAAGACTTAAAATTAAAGCGGCAACACCAAGTGTGCCAGAAATAGCTCCAGGTAAAAAGAACTCCAAGAAAATCAGCAGTAATCCTGCCACAAATAATAGTAAAGTACCATAACCTGCAAGTCCTGCTTGAAAATGCCCATAAAAGAATAAAATGAGCGCAAACACACCAATAAATCCTGCCACACCAAATTTGGATGAAAAAAGCTCTAATACAATTCCGATTCCCGCAATCGATAATAGAACGGTTACAACAATCGGGTCAGTAAGAAATTCAATCATTCGAAGGCCCCCTTTCTTTCTTTAGCTTCGACAATTAATATTACGTTTGAAAGTCAATTAAGTTTCATTAGTAGAGTAAGAAACTGATTTC
>NZ_JAGGQX010000004.1:0-88286 GCF_018613095.1 Bacillus sp. ISL-75 | reverse complement strand
GTTACGTTGGCTTAGTTTCTTAGTTGAAACTAAAAATTTTTGTTTGTTTGCACGATTTTGTTTGTTTAGTTTTCAAAGAACAATTTATTCATTCGCTCAAAAGCGACTTTATTAATATATCATCTACGAAACGTAATGTCAACAACTTTTTTCAAGTGTTTTTTACGTCAGCAGCGACGTTTATTACTATACCAAGATACTAAATAATTGTCAACGGAATTTGCACAAAAAATATGAAGTTTTTTCTTACCCCTTTTTCCTATCCTTCTTTCCCCTCCTCATATACTTTAAACAATCATGGGGAGAAGCAACCCGTCTAAATAATGTAAATAAAACTTTATATCGCTCTTCCATTGCTCGTTTAACAATATGATCAATTCGATCATCTCTTAAATCAAATAATATTTCATCCATTTCTCTTTTAATAAGGTATTCCATTTCTTTTACTTCTTTATCGTTTATTAGAAGTCCAAACATTGAATAACCTCCAGCGAAATATCTAGTTATAGTAGTCTTTTCCAATTATTGAAAATTTATAATAAAATTTTTCTAATCATATTTTTAAAAATACGGTCATAGGTTGAGACAAGGACAGTATTGGACGAGGTGGGGACGATGAAATTCTTTTTTGTATTTAACGGGAAGGCTTTGAAGAATATTTCACTCATTTTAATTGCTGCATTTTTTACTGCTTGGTTTCTCTATATAGAGAATCTTGCACAGATTCCTGTCTTTTCAACAAAAGATGGTCCGAAAGCCGTTTATAGAGGGGAAAAGGATCTTGCTCTTACTTTCAATATTGGCTGGGGTGACGAAAAGGCAGAGCCGATTTTAGATACGCTAAATAAGGAAGGCGTGAAGGCAGCCACTTTCTTCTTAGCAGGTTCATGGGCTGAAAGACATCCGGATCTTGTCAGTCGGATTGTAAAGGATGGTTATGAAATCGGCATTCTTGGTTACGAATACAAAGACTATCGGGATTTGGAAGATGTAAAAATCGGTCAAGATATCTCAAAAGCACAAGAGGCCTTCAGGAAGTTAAATGTAAAAAATATCAAGTTACTCCGTGCTCCAACTGGCCATTTTGATGAGAGAACCTTGAAAATAGCCAACAGATATGGATATACGGTTGTCCATTGGAGTGTGGATTCAAAGGATTGGAATAATCCAGGAGTACCAACCATTGTTAGAAATGTTAATAAGGCAGAAAAAGGTGATATTATTCTGCTCCATGCTTCGGACTCGGCAAAGCAAACTGCAAAAGCACTGCCGTTGATTTTGAAGAATATTCAGCAAAAAGGGTTAAAACTTATTTCAGTATCAGAATTAATTGCAAATGGAGAGGCAAGTTCCAGAGAAATCAAATAGTTAGACGCAAAAAAACCGTCCAATATTCTAAATGGACGGTTTTTTTGCCTTTTTCATATTTGCTTGTTTATTATTTTTTGATTTACCTGGCGATTGACTCGCCTTTTTTTGTCTTTCCTGTTCAGATTGGAGGTTTAATTTATGAAGAATTAATAATTGATAGGCATTACACGCAAGCAACGCCAACATCATCAGGTAAAGCCAGCTCTTTTCATTGACACGGAGAACTGGAACCCACTCAACTAATGTAACCACAATCATAAAGAACATGGCAGGAATAAACGCCTCTTGATTTGTCTGTTTCGTTTTGTACCACGCAACGATTAGACCAACGACTAAAAGAATGATAACTGGACCAAAATAAGGCAGGAGCGCATCCTTTGGCCCAGCAAAATTTTCGTATCGTAAATAAACTAAATCAAATAAACCAAATAGAATCAGGACCATTTGAACAGCATTCCAAAGTGAAACAGATTTAAAGATCCCTAAACCAAAACGGTGAACCGTTAAATATGCAAAAAAGCCCATTTGGCTGATGACACTAAACAGAAAGCCCATGACAATTAACCAAATTAAGGTTGATAAAATATCAATGAGTTTAAATTCAGTAAAATAGGGCTGAAACTCATTCCAACGAACAATAAAGCCCACAATAGCCGTTGTGAGTCCGCCTACAAATAATGTGTTGATAAATAGTTTTACCCAATTACGGCTCGTCACACTATAAACCTCCATACTACAAAAATAAATAACATTATGATTGTACCAAGCCATATTTGAAAAATCCATAATTTATGATTCCTTACGAATAATCTTTCAGCAGTTACTACATGCTAAGCTTAAGGATTTTTATGTGAAAGGGGCTTATTAATGAAAGCAAAAAGCATGTTGCTCCTCCTGCCCATCATGGTGTTCCTGACAAGTTGTTCTTCCAATGACGCCAGCAGTGGAGGACAAATTGATTACGAAGAAACGAAAAAAATGGTTGTTGATATTCTCAAAACCGATGATGGTAAGAAAGCAATCCAAGATGTGATGTCAAGTGATAGTATGAAGGAAAAGCTGGTAATGGACCAAAAGGTCGTCTCTGACACGATCCAGCAAACACTAACCTCAGATAAAGCAAAACAATACTGGAAAGAAACATTTAGTGATCCCAAATTTGCACAAAGCATTTCTAAAAATTTGAAATCTGAAAATAAAAAGTTACTAAAGGAATTAATGAATGACCCAGAATATAGAGGAATGATGATTGAAGTTTTTAAAGAGCCTGAAATACAAAAAGAATTAGCAGATGCTCTAAAAAGCAAAGAATACCGCGAGCATCTCCAGAAAGTAATTACGGAAACGGTCGATAGTCCTTTATTTAAAGCAAAAATACAAGAATTACTCTTAAAGGCAGCTGAAGAAGCAAATAGCAAATCATCAGGAGGAAAGAGCAGCAGCAGCGATCAATCGGGCGGCAGCAAAAGCGACCAAGGTGGCAGCTGAAGCTAGACCTTGATACATTCATATTAAAAAATAGAAGCCTTCTCCACATTGGAAGAGGCTTCTATTTTCATTAATTTACTTTTTTAGCAAGCCAGTTACTTTTTCAGCTATTTCTAGATAAATCTTTCCGATCTGATGGTCTTCTTGATAGACCGATGGGGCAAAGTCCTCCTCGTTCCAATCAGGCTGATTTAGCGGCAGACGGCCAAGAACTTCTGTATTCAATTCTTCCGCTAATTTATCGCCGCCGCCTTGGCCGAATACATATTCTTTTTCCCCGGTCACCTTGCTTTCAAAATAAGCCATATTTTCAATGACACCAAGAACTTCATGGTCAGTTTTCAGAGCCATTGCCCCAGCACGCGCTGCTACAAAAGCGGCCGTTGGATGCGGTGTTGTTACAATAACTTCTTTACATGCCGGAAGCATCGTATGAACGTCTAATGCGACATCCCCAGTTCCAGGTGGTAAATCTAAAAGTAAATACTCAATGTCGCCCCACTCTACTTCATTAAAGAAGCTGTTTAACATTTTCCCTAACATCGGTCCGCGCCAGATAATAGGTGAATTATCCTCAACAAAGAAGCCCATTGAAATGACTTGTACGCCAAACCGTTCAACAGGAATTATTTTTTCCCCTCTAACAACCGGTCTTTCTGTTATTCCCATCATATCTGGAACACTGAATCCATAGATATCCGCGTCAATCAGTCCAACCTTTTTGCCTAGACGTGCTAGTGCAACGGCGAGGTTAACCGAAACCGTTGATTTACCAACTCCGCCTTTTCCACTTGCGATCGCAATGAAAGTGGTATTATTTGAATGAAGCAGGTTGGTATCATTACTTTCTGGTTGTGCATGACGGTTTGCTGCTAACACTTCTTCAGGAAGTTCACTAAAACGGATTCCAACCGATGCCGCTCCTGCTTCTTTTAACAAATTGACAATTTGTGTTTGCAGTTGGAGCTGTTCAGCTGTACCTGTCTTCGCGATGGCCACCTTTACACTGACATGATTTTTTTCTTCTTTTACTTTTATTTCAACAATAGCATTTAATTCAGCTAATGTTTTATGTAAAAATGGTTCTTTGAGGCTGCCTAGAACCTCATGGACTCTTTCTTCTGTTAACATAAAAAAGCACCTCGCATTTTGAATTCGTTTCCATCTCCCAGTATATCATAACCATGCCCGGAAACAGTTAATTGAATCACACGTACTTTATAGGTTGAATCCAACTTTTTGCAAAAAAATAGAAGGGGTTTTCCCGCCTTCAATAATCTGGTTCAACTAATTCTTTTTCATTCGTGTAATAACGAGTAATTCCTTGATAGATGGATATCGCAATTTTTTCTTGGTAAGCATCCTTTTTTAAATTTTCCTTTTCGGCTGGATTGGACAAAAAGCCCACCTCAACTAAAATACCCGGTTTCTTTGCATTCTTTAATATATACACATTATTGATTGGTTTGGCTCTGCGAGTGGTGTTCTCTAAGTTTTTTCGAAGTTCTTCCTGGACGAATTTTGCTGCCTTAGCATTTTCCTTAAAATAAGGTGCATAAAAGGTTTGTGCCCCGCTCCACCTGGCAGAAGGAATCGCGTTTAAATGAATGCTGACAAAGAAATCATTATCACCGTTATTAATCATTTTTAGTCTATTTTTTAAATCTTCAACTTTTCTTCTACTGTAACCCCTTGTATCCGAAGCGGCTAAGTCTGTATCTGTTTCTCTCGTCATAATCACAAGGGCACCTTGCATTTGCAGGTAATCCTTGACCTTCTTAGTTATCTTTAAGGCAATGTCTTTTTCCAATGTTTGACCCGTTCCAGCACCGCCATCTGGACCGCCATGGCCCGGGTCAAGTAAGATGATTTTTCCCGACAATGGAAGATTCCACGCATTTAACGAGTCGTCTTCAGCAAAATCGTATTGTAAAACGAAAAATAAGACAAATAGCCCCACAATAAAACTTATGATTTTCAATCTTCGTTTTGACACACTGATCATTCCTTCCCGCTCGTCCCTTTTCACTAAACTATATGGGACAAAGGGGGGATTTAGAACAGGAAGAAATGATGGACATTAGTGAAGACGGAGCTTGTGGCGCCTTTGCCCCTTTTCATAGCCTTCTCTCCACCAGATATGAATATATTGCTCACATAGGTAATAAAGTGATTCACTCATGGTACCCTCTTCACCGCTTCCCCAATAAAGGAAAAAATTATATAGGGTATCGATTAAATGTTTTTCTTCTCGATAGCAGCGTTTGCGAACCTCATCTAAGTCTTCTCCATAATAACCAAACTTGCTGAATTTTGCCCCCAATAAAAAGGCTTCAAGGGCAATGTCATAGCATGCTTCTTCTATGCCTGTATTCATTATTAGGCTGGTGGCAATTTTTGTAGAGCCAAAGTATTGTTGGACTCGTTCTTTTAATGTATTGATCGATAACTCCCGAAGGACGGAACGCTCATATTTTATTTGTTTTTCCCGTTTTTTTTCTTTAAAGGTCGTAATTACTGTCACTACTTTTCACCTCTTAGAACTATTCTTTATCTGGGGTTCAGAAGAAATGCAAAGTTCTGACCGTTATAAGTTGCCAATTTTTATCCGATGGATTTGTTAATGCAGAAATGATTGTTAACAAATTATTCAAACAATTTTTATGAAAAATCCATTACATAATTAAATCGTAGTAAATCACTCCTCCGCCCTTACTTAAAAATCTTGGCTTTTATTTACCTATTGAAGGTGACGTGGCCTTTGTCAACAAAAATTTCACCTTATATCAAGCCCCATTAAACGAACCCATTATACATCCCACTCAGCTAAATAGCCTGATGCAAAAATTAAACGAAATCCCGTCAAAACTAACGAACCGCCACAAAATGCTTTCTGACCAATTAATCTCACTGCATCAAACCGACTCTCCCTATACTCGTTTTCAGCCTTATAACTATGGGCAATTGCAAAAGGGGTCTCTTTGCGCAGATTGTCACTCGTTAATATCTTCAGTTGAGGATTATAAGATAATTTTGGTGTGTGATAAATGCGGGCACGAGGAGTTGGTCTATTCAGTTGTCCTACGCTGCGTGGAAGAGTTGGTGCTGCTTTTCCCTGATTTAAAAATTACAACGAATCTGGTTCATGACTGGTGTAGGGTGGTTGGATCTAGAAAAACGATACGAAGAATTCTAATGCAAAACTATAAGTCAGTTGGAGAAAGACAACATAGGTATTTTGAATAATAATTGATTAAAGCATTCTACTACTTCACTTTATTTCCAATTATACGCCTTTCCATTTGTCGTGGAGGGGCCTTGTTTTTTATTAAGGATATAGGAACCCTCTTTCATTTACCGCCGAGGCGCTTTTCCGTCTTTCCTCGGTAAATGGAGACCCTTTTCATTTACCGATGGGACCCCTTTTTCCCCTTTCCTTGGTAAATGGAACCTCCCTCTCTTTAAAAGAGATTAATGCCACTTTTCCTGGTTGTTCGGTAACTCCCCGAACAAGTAAATTCGTCTTTTCTCATCCTAAAGTTGTAGATAAATTTCAAGCTTTTTTCCGAAGGATGATTTTCTAGAAACCTGTATGCTTAAAACATCAAGAAACAAAGGGGAGAGACAAATATGAAAAATAAAGTAGTAATGATCACTGGAGCCTCAAAAGGATTGAGTAGAGCGTTAACACTATCTTTTGCTAAGGAAGGAGCTAAACTTACGATTTGCTCCAGGTCAGCAAAAGGCCTGCTAACAGTGAAAGAGGAAGCTGAAAACTTAGGTGCTGAAGTACTGGCGGTTACCGCTGATATTTCCAAATCACGGGATGTGGAACGGTTCGTTGCGATGACAGAGGAAGCCTATGGCCATATTGATGTCCTAATTAATAATGCATCTATCCTAGGGCCTAGTCCAATGCCCATGCTGCTCGATTATCCGGAAGAGGATTTTGCTGAGGTGCTAAGGGTGAATGCAGTTTCGCCATTTCTGGTTACCAGAAGAGTGATTCCGGGGATGCTTGAGCGGAATGAAGGATCGATTATTAATGTTACATCTGAAGCTGGCCATACTGGTTATGTGGGCTGGGGTGCATACGGGATTTCAAAATTTGCCGTTGAGGGTCTTACCCAAACGTGGGCAGATGAATTAAGTGAAACAAATGTACGGGTAAACATGGTTGATCCTGGCGAAATGGACACAGAAATGCACCAGTTAGCTGTTCCCAATTGCGATTATCCATTGGCTAAACCGGAGGATGTGGTCGACATCTTTTTATATCTAGCATCCGATAAGTCTGTAGGAATTAATGGCCAGCGGTTTGAAGCCCAATCAGAGGAGGAATTGTGATGGCGATGAAAGCGTTGGATTTTTATCTACCAGATGAATTAAATGCGTCCCATCCCCCAGAAAAACGCGGCTTAAGGCGGGATCATGTCCGGATGATGGTATTGGACCGATCTACTGGAGAAGTCCGGCATGACCAGTTCTTCCACTTGGCAGATTACCTTCAGCCCGGGGATCTGGTCATAGCCAATAATAGCCGAACCATACCCGCGGTATTACATGGTAAATGGTCAAGAAACAACGAAACAATCGCACCCACAGTGGAAGTCAGGTTGGCAAGACGCCGTCGCGAAGAATTGTGGGATGCGCTAATTGTAGCTAACCCTGTTAAAACAGGCGACCAGATAGACTTTTCCCCGGAATTGTCAGCAATCGTAATCGGTGAGAAAGAGAATTCCCCTCTTAAGATTATTCAATTTACGAAAAAGGGCACAGAATTATTTAATATCATCTATGCCCTTGGTGAGCCGATCCGATATGAATATATTGAAGAGCCATGGGACTTGAATTACTATCAAACCATTTTTGCCTCCCATCCCGGTTCCGTCGAGATGCCCTCAGCAGGCAGAGCCTTTAGCTGGGAGCTCATTTTTAAAATGAAGCGCAAAGGCATCCAGCTTGATTTTATCCAATTGCATACCGGGTTAAGCTATTTACTTGATGATAGGTGGCACCAGTCACCCGAAGAGAATGAAGAGGAGTATCAAATCTCTAAACGAATTATGGAACGGATCCTCCAAACGAAAGCATCTGGCAAAAGAGTCATTGCCGTTGGTACAACAGTAGTTCGGGCGCTCGAGACGGCCGCTAAAAACGGGGCCCTTTCAGGGGTGACAAATCTCTATATCGATCCACATTATCCTTTACAAATAGTTGACGGAATCATTACGGGGCTTCATGAGCCACAAGCAAGTCATCTCGATATGTTGTCCGCCTTTGTATCAGAGCTCCATTTACTACAGGCATATGATTATGCAATCAAAGCCGGCTATCTATGGCATGAGTTTGGGGATATGAATCTAATCTTATGACGAAAGGAGGCAAAAAGCATCAGAAAAGGCAGCTGTTCTGAGTTCTAAGGAAGCGAAACAAACCACCTAATACGCTATAATAACAGTAAATGCAGGACGCTGGAGGAGAATGTATGTCGGAAGAGAATAAAGATATCGGCATTTTAAAGGAAATCGCTGAACTATTAAATGAAGGAACCGATACAAATGACGTATTGTCTGGAGTGTTGAAAAGGCTTCTTCAAGTGACGGGACTTCAAACAGGATGGATATTTTTAATGGATGAACATGGAACGCATCATCTTGCAGCCGTCGAAGCCCTGCCGCCTGCTTTGGCGAATAATGATAAGCAGAGGATGTGTCAGGGTGGATGCTGGTGCGTCAATAAATACAACAATAAAAAATTAACGAAAGCAACCAATATTATGGAATGTAAACGGATTGAAGATGCGATCGACGAAAATGCAGGGGAAACATGCGGTCTCACCCATCACGCTACCGTCCCGCTCGGAGCTGGAAATGAACGATTCGGAATCTTAAATGTAGGTTCCCCTTACAAAACACATTTTCAAAAAAATGAACTCGCCTTACTCGAAGCCGTTGCCTATCAAATCGGCACGGCGCTGAAACGGATCAAACTTACCCAGAGGGAACAGGAGACTGCGCTGGTCGCTGAGCGGAATCGGCTTGCAAGAGATCTTCATGATTCTGTTAATCAGCTGTTATTTTCCTTAAGCCTTACAGCGAGGGCTGGAGTGGAAATGACAGAGCAAGATGAAGTGAAACAAACGTTTGTCTATATACAGGATTTAGCGCAGGAAGCGCTTGGCGAAATGAGAGCATTAATCTGGCAGCTACGACCGCTTGGATTGGAGAATGGAATAGTAAGTGCCCTGAAAAGTTATGCGGAAATGCTTGGACTGTCCATTAAAGCAAATATCACAGGAGCTGCTAGCATTCCAGGAACGGTCGAGGAAGCATTGTGGCGCATCGGCCAAGAGGCTCTGGCCAATTGTAAAAAGCACTCCCAGACAACAGAAACCAGTCTCACCTTTCATACTGCCAAAGATGAGGTTGTCATGTCCATCAAGGATCGCGGCTGCGGCTTCCACTTCGGAGAAAATCTCGAAATCCCCTCATTGGGATTAAAAAGTATGAAAACACGGACAGAAGCATTAAATGGCCAATTTCATTTAAAAAGTAAACCAGGAAGCGGTACAGAAATAGAAATTCATATTCCGTATTAAGGAGGAGAACTCAGTGAGTATCCGCGTACTAATCGCCGATGACCATCACGTCGTCAGAAGAGGTCTAGTCTTTTTTCTTCGGACCCAAAAAGACCTTGAAATTATCGGGGAAGCCGCCAATGGCAAGGAAGCGGTTGAACAGGCAAAATTACTGAAGCCAGATATTATTTTAATGGATCTGGTGATGCCGGAAATGGACGGTATCCAAGCCACTAAGACTATTAAACAAGAACAGCCAGACATTAAAATCATGATGTTAACGAGCTTTTCCGACCAGGATCATGTCATTCCAGCGCTAGAAGCCGGTGCTTCAGGGTTCCAGTTAAAAGATATCCAGCCCGATGAACTGGTCACATCCATTAAAAAAATAATTGGCGGGGAAAACCAGCTCCACCCAAAGGCTACCTCTCATTTACTAGCCAATTTGTCCAATAAAAACAAGCAAGAAAAGAATTTACTAGCGGAATTAACGAAAAGAGAGTTGGATGTTTTAAAAGAAATCGCCAACGGAAAAAGCAATAAAGAAATTGCCGCCTCGTTATTCATCACCGAAAAAACTGTAAAAACCCATGTATCAAATCTTTTGTCGAAACTCGAATTGGCTGACCGGACACAGGCCGCCTTATATGCAGTAAAAAATCAATTGGTAGACTAAAACGGATTTGAGCTGAGCTTACATCCGTTTTCATTTTTAAACAAATAAAAAACACAACCAATTGGTTGAGAGCCTAATTTTGTCGAAATCTACTCAGAATATGTAGATATTTCCCGGGAATTTGTTGAAGTTTGAAAAATATTGAATCCTAATAGTCGAAACAAAGGAATTTCTACTTTTAATTCGGTGCCTGGGTTTAAATGGTGATTTATGCAAATTTGATCCTTCCATGGAGGAGAGGATGCTCTTCTATTCCTCTTTATATCATGTAGCATAACGGACCTCTTTTCCCTTTCTATGGTTCTGGGGATATATTTGCAGTTATATCGCCCAGCGATACGAAACAAAAAAAGGCAAAAAAAAAGCCTTAAAAAGGCACCTTATTTTCGGAATAAGGAGAAGAGTCCTCACCATTTTTCTTTAGGTTTTTGTATCACTTTTTCTTACCGTTTATTAAAATCAATTTGTGAAGGACATTCATTTCACGTGTGGCCGCGAGTTCATTGACGAGAACCTTTAAGACCCCTTTTAATTGATTGGGGTCATGGGGAAATTTTCATATGTATTGGATATCGTAATCTCAGTTTCATTGGATCCTTCTATTCTTTCCTTTTGTTGATACACAAGGTCTTTAGCCATATCATCTAAGGGCTTGTCCGTATCGCGTAACGCTATAAGCGCTTCGATGTCCGATTGAACAAAGATACGCCGATCGCCATCTTTGAAAAACTCATATCCATTCCGCTCTAAGATTTGGCCATACTTTCGAACAGTGGGTGTTGCAATCCCCACTTCTTCTGCCGCTTCCTTGGAATAGAATGCTCTTTCATTCGGTTGTATATCACGTTACATATCGGACCTCCTTTTCTATCTTTTTAGTTTTGAAAAAAAGGGTTTGGTCACATTTTGACCACGGTACTTTTATTATCATTATATTTTTTCTATACGTAGAAGTAATGTTCGTCCCGTTTGGAAACCACGTGGGAAAAATTTGTGAAATATATAGTTATTACCTAAACAATTTCAGGAGTTGGAGAATACATTAAAACAGATGGACTCGTTCAAAGTTATGTTAAAAAGAAGAGTTTCCAATAGCAGTCAATCTTAACGAATTCATTATCTGTTTAGGTTATAAGAGTCATGTTATTAAAGAGTACTTTTCTAACTATTTTCTAAATAATTCGGATGTAACCTTTAATTTTGAAAATGAGCCATTAGAGAACCTTGCCAGGGATGGTCAATTTATGGAATTTAAACATACTGGTTTTTGGCAGCCCATGGATACTTTAAAGGATAAACTATATTTACAAGAGATTTGGGATTCGCAGAAATCTCCCTGGAAAAATTGGGATCAATAAATTAAAGGAGGGATATTGTGTCCAGCGAACTATCGAATATAATAAGAGATAACCATGGTAATGTCATTTTAATGGAAGAAATTCAGTGGGTATGCAGACAACATCATTTAGGGGAAATCACGCGAATCATTGGCGTTCTTGAAGGTGGGACCAATTTACCGATTTTAGTTGAAACAGAAAAAGGAAAATATGTGTTGCGATACTTAACTCATTCTGCTCCAAAGGGACGAATAAACTTTATCGAGGACATCTTATTATGTCTGAAGGATGCCTCTATACCTGTTGTGAACGCAATTAAAAATGAATCCGGGGATTATTACTCTTTTATTCATAATAGAATGATCCAAGTGTATCCTTTTATAGAGGGTTCAAGATTTAAATTTGAGCCTGAACATATTAAGTCAAATGCACGTATGCTTAACATGTTCCATACCGCTTTAAACTCATATAAACAAGGGCCCTTACCAGATGAATCTAACTGCCCTACGGAAGAGAACCTCAAAAAAAGATTAAATCGTTTGTATCAAAATAAAGAATCTATATCCAAATCCTCATTATCTAAAATTGAATCCCTATACTCTACTATCATCGAGCTTTGGAAAAAGGCAGATAAAAATAATCTACTAGAAACCATTATTCATGATGACTGGCATCCTTGGAACCTTATTTATAGTGAGGATGGATCTGTTAGTTGCATTCTGGATTTTGATCTTGTTCGTCCAGGAAAACGAATATATGATGTAGCCTATTGTATATATTGGATTTATATGCTTTCACCCAATAAAATGAGTCAAACATATTCAAAAATGTTTATAGAAGGATATGAAGGGTTGACACCTGAAGAAAAGAATATCTTAACATTAGTACTTGCAAAAATAGCGTTATTCTTTATTATAGAGTTCGTTTCAGATATAGAGAAACAATTAAAAGTAAATGAGCCTTTAATTGAATTTTTTCTTAGTCAGGAGGGAAAAGAGTTCTTACTTTAAATTCGTTTCTTTCCCTCCTGTGGAAAGACTTATCACAACTAACACCTCACCCAATTAAGGATAGTTTGATGACTACCTATGCCATATTTCTTTGCCAGTAATTCTGAACCTCCTCCCCCTGACAGATCCTCTAAAACACAACTTTTTCCCTAAATTCACTTGAAACCTTGACCATACTAAAAACCCCCTAAGTTGGATTTCTTAGTCCAACTTAGGGGGTTCACACCACTTGAAAGTGAGCCCCAAAATGTTAACGAAGTTCACAGTTCTAAGAACCTCAGTATTTAAATAATGCCGAGAGGTTCAGTTATTGCTGTATTTATAGTAATGTATAGCTTTTTCTCTGCTCATCCTTAGGGCAAATCCATAGGTGAAAGTATCATCAATGGACTTAACCCTCCCGATTGCTTTTTGAATTGCTCTTATATAGGGAATGTAAACATGATTTAAAGTATCTTCGTTCACCCAACAATAATTACATAAGTCAAACTCGAGCTCGTTTAGTATAACAAAACCGCTAAAATGATAAACAACCAGTTTATGATTATTGATATATACCTCACCGTTACTAACGTTAAAATCAGGGGTACTTTCATAATTTCCTTCATTCCATGGTCCTACATTGATTCCTGAGTCGTTTGAAATTATAACACCTGAAAACAGCTCAGGCCATTTATTCAAATACTTTTGATCTGTCCACAGATCCTCTTCATGCCAATGAAAACACCATTCCAAACACTTCGTTCTCCACCATTCAAGGCATTGAAAAGCATTTGAATCTCTCTTAAAACCTATTAACCCTGCCTGGTATGTGCCTGAATCTTCAATATTTTTGGCAAGTCTTTGTTCGCATATAAAAATGGACCCATCTCCCCATTGATTAAGGATCGGTTTTGGATCTGAGTAGAAATATAAATCCCCGTCAATATACATTATGGAGTTAACAAAATTATAGTTATTCAGGATATATAGTACAAGGGGGGATTTTAAAGTAAAACTATACTCATGTGGTGTTCGAGACTTTTTTACGGAAAGAAGCTGATCATCTTCGATACTCTCTAATGGAATAAGGGTTACATTCTTTAAATTCATCCTTTTGAGGAATTGTAAAGAAATATCATCCAAGCAGCATATCCAGAGGTGAAAATTCTTTGCGTGCTTTTCTAAGGAGTCGTGTAGCGCTAGACCCTTTAATAAATACTCTTTTCCAATAATAGTGCAAAAATGATAGAATTCCATACTTATACTCAATCCTCCTACCTATTTGAACTCAATCATAACAACCTTTAATACATTTATCCCTCCACATCCAAAGGAAATTGAATGCGTCTTTCTCACGTTTGAATCCTATTAAGCTTGTCAAATTGATTCCATACTCCTGTTGGGTATCCTGATCAATTTCGTTCTTCCAAATGAAAATTGGATTTTCCTTCCACTTACTGAATGCATTTGTCACATTAGAATCAAAACGTGCGTCCGGATCAGCATATATCATATAGTGGATATTATAATTGTTCTTTAAAATGTAATATATCAATGGTGCTTTTAAAGTCCAAAGGTACTCAGATGCACTGCGAGTATTCTTTATATTTAAAAGTTCCTGCTCCTCAATATTTTTAATATCTATTAGAATTACATTTTCTAATTCCATATTAGCCAGTGTACTATAGGTGATATCATCCAAGCAGCATATCCAGAGACAGGTTTTTTCTGCATGCTTTGTTAGGGAATTGTAAAAATCCAAGCCTTCAGACAAATCTTTCTCACTTATGATTGTACAGAAGTTATACCTGTCCTCGTATCTATCTATATTACTCGCCAGATTGAAATAATTTTTAATGGTTCTACCGTTTGGAGTCTGTTTATAATAAAAATCCTTATCGATACGAGAAATGATATCCATTACCTCATTACACGCTTGGATATAAGGAACAAATAACCATTGTATAATCTGATCCGTGGGGAAATGGCCATGCGCACATAAATCAAACTCATTTCCATTAAAATATTTGAATCCATAGTAATGGAATAATATCAGTTTATCTCCATTGATATATAGATTATCATCTTCTTTGGTAACCGTATTTTGAGATGCAATATATAGGTTGGCGTTAATTCCAAGGTTCCCTGCAACACCAACATTACCAAACCTGGTTACCCAATCATTTACGTACATCTGGTCGCTCCATCTGCCTTTTTCCGGTTTATCAAAGCACCATTCAATCAATTTTTCTCTAAACCATTGCAGACATCGAAGCGCATTCTGATCTCTTTTGAATCCCATAAAACCCGTATTGTAAACTCCATATATCTTACTTAACCATTCATATTTTCCTTTATATTGCTCCTCTGTTAGAAATACGGAATAATTGCCCCACTCATCAAATATGGGTTGGGTATCTGAAAGAAAGGCTGTATCACCGTCTAACCATATAATATGGTCCAGCTCAGAAAAGTGATTTAATAGGTATAACATAATCGATGCCTTACTCGTCCAAATATATTCTTTATCATTACGTGTGCTTTTTATATTTGCCAATTCCAAATCTTCATTTTCTATATTTTTCATACTTATCAGTGTTACGTTACTCAGTTCCATTTTTTCCAATAAGTATTTCACTTCATCCTGTACACATATAATAAAGAAATGAAAATCCTTATCATATTTTTGTAATGAATTATATAAGACCAGTCCTTTATAAATATAATCCTTGCTATAGGTTGTACAGTAGTAATGTTTCAAAACCTTAACACCCCTTATTAGCGCGAGTATATTACTTATTTAACACAAGTAATATTTCTTCCTAAATGTAGCTCCTGGATATTAATGCATCAAGGAGTAATGATTGCTTCTTAAAACACTCTAGTTTTTAACTAAACCTTTACCTTTGTATCAGTTAACTAATTTAGAATATGTTGCTGGTGAAAAAAATGTTACGAAAAAAATGAGCAAATAGCTTTTACACTCATAGTATGAATTTATAAAAACATATCGATAATGATCAAACAATCTTAGAAAATAAACCATTAAGATACCTAGTATGGGATAAGCAATTGGCAGTTTATCTAACATAAGGGATTTTGGCAATGTATTGAAACAATGACAGATTTACAAATAATCATGAATAATGGGCTAATATAGGCCATGGTAAAATTGTAAAGAAGTGGAGATGTTGTACTGTGAAAGGTGCTTTTACCAATAAAAGAGTGTTAATTACTGGAGCTAGCGGATTTATAGGATCCCACCTCGTTAGAAGGATGGTTGAGGAAAATGCTGAAGTAAATATTATAGTAAGAGAAGGATCCGATTTATGGCGGATTGAGAGCCTTTTAAAAGACATTAAAATCCATCGGGCTGATTTAAGGGACTCTGAAAAAATAGATGTCTATATCAGAAAAATAAAACCTGATTTTGTTTTTAATATGGCGGCTTACGGTGTTGATTCAAGACAAAAAGATTATTTTATTGCTGCTAATACCAATATCATTGGAACAATGAATATGCTAAATCCTTTAATTTCTGTAGGATGTAAAAAGTTCTTAAACATCGGTACGTGTATGGAGTATGGAGATAAAAAAGAAATAATTAAAGAAACTACTCACTTAGAACCATTCAATATTTACGGAAGCACTAAAGCTGCTAGTACTATTTTGGCACACCAAATTGCTGGAGAAAACAATATTGATATTGTTACTTTAAGGGCTTATGGGGTTTTTGGAGAAAATGAAGGAAATCATAAGTTTTTTCCCCATATTATCTTATCAATTCTAAATAATGCAGATGTTGATTTAACAGGTTGTGAGCAATACAGAGATTACAGTTATATAGAGAATCTCATCGATGGTTTTGTTTTGGCTGCTCAAAATGATGCAGTAAAAAACGAGATATTTAATATAGGTACTGGAATAATTCATCCTTTAAAATACTATGTTGATAAAGTTTTTGAAAAAATGGAAACTGTTAAGAATCCTAATTATGGAGCTGTACCCTACAGGTCAGGAGAAGTCTGGAAGCCCCACCCTGATATAAGTAAAATACAAAAAATATTAGGATGGGCTCCTAAAATAGGTTTTGATGAAGGTCTGGATAGAACAATACAGTGGTATCAAAGAAACAAAGAAAAATATATGTAAAATGGACCTCGGAAGAAATAAAAATACTAAGAGCTTTTATCTTTCTCCACAAGTGAAATTTATGAGGACCCAACCACGAAAACATTTTCACATCAGAAAAATATAACGGCAGTGTATCCTGTACGGGACCACGAACTTGTCATAATGAACCATCATGGCATGGTTCATTAATATTCCTCCAGAAAGTTATAGTTTTAGTTAGTTGATGGATAGCTAGATGGTCGCAGAGTGCTGAATAAACTGGCACTAGAAGAAGCTTGCGTGAGATATATTGGTGTAGGGTTAGCTTAGCTCCTACAAATTTTTTCGGAAAGAAGTGATTTTTATGGGGAGATTAGGTGAATTTATCAAAATTGATCCGTATCAAGATAAAAGAGGCATGCTAAAAAAAATAATCAAGAAAAGTCAGCTGCCGGATAGTAGTGAAGTTGGGGAAGTATATTTGCTTTACTCAAACCAAAATAGTGTTAGAGGAAATCATTATCACAAAAATACCTTTGAGTATTTCACGGTTATCTGTGGTAAAGCAAAGGTGGCTTTGAAGGATTTGTCTCAAGGGGTACGTGAGGAGTTTTATATGTCTGCCGATGACAACGTAGTACTAAAGATACCTCCCTATATGGTACACGCTTTTAACAACGAATACATTGATCCGTTGATTATTCTTGCTGTGTCATCAAAAGAGTATAGTGAATCTGATACTGACACATATATTGAGGAAATTCTTTAACTATATGTAAATCAATTAAATTTGACCACTACTCAAGCCATGTGGAATGTTGTTCACTACTTGTGAGGAAAAAATAAGATGTAACAGTGAGTAAGAGCCTTTTCATTTTTGAAAGGCTCTTTTATCATGAATGGCTTCTGTCTAGTGCAAACTCAAACCGTAAGCATAACATACATAAAATAGCAATAAGGAGTTGATGAATTTGTGCAGGATTTTAAATCTATTTGTGTAGTTCAAGGGATAAATGAAGTAGAAGTAAAAAATAATCCAACGTCGTATCCGCTAATCGGCAAGGGGGCACAAGGAGCCGTTTTTAGAATATCTTCAGATAAATGTGTTAAAATTTATGGAAAACCAGAAAGAGCTCGTAAAGAGGGGGAAGTATTAAAAGTCGCACAGAAGTCTTCCATTATCCCAAGGCTTTATGAAGTAGGGCCAAACTATATTATTATGGAATATTTTGAGGGTCCAACTTTACTCCAGTATTTACAGTCTGGAGGGGTCCTATCTGAAAATATTATAAAGGAAATTCTATTCGTGCTAAATGAAATGAAGCGTTTAAAGTTTACTAGATTGGACGCGGATATGCGTCACATTATCGTAACTAAGCAAGAACAATTAAAAGTAATAGACAATTACAACTCATATAGAACGATTCAGCCTAGACCTAAGCTATTGTTTAATGGTTTTAAAATTTTGGGTATATTGCCATTGTTTTTGGAAAAGTTAAAAAAAATGGATCCGGAATCTTTTATGGATTGGAAAGATTTATAAACAAAAAAGTAACTCCCATTAATGATATAAGGAGTTACTTTTATATTGGTTTATTTTCAATGTTTGTTGTATTTATACTCTCTTGTTTTTCCGCGGTTATTTAAGATTGCTTTAATTTTAATCGTTAACTAATGGTAAATATAACGATAATCGAAAACGTTCTTTTTCTTTATCGACTCTTCATTTTTACTAAATTCATCCCAAGCTGTTAAAATTACAACATGATTAACCATTGAAAGCAGTGATGATAAGTTAGGAGAATATTGAATAGGAAAGCCATATACCTCTTTAAACTCTTCGTTTGCCATAGGATCATAGGCGATAATATTTGTGTAACCTTTTTGAAGCAAACCTTGAATGATAGCTTTTGCCGGTGTATCCCTAATGTCATTTGAATTTGGCTTAAATGCTAACCCGAGGATTCCTATATTTTCATTCTTTTCAACTTTTCTTTCTACATCACTGACAACAAATTCTTTAATTGCATCATTTACTTTTAGGGTACTTGTTAATAGTTCTGGTGTGTAAGAATTCTTTAAGGACTGACTAACTAAAGCCATCGTATCTTTAGGAAGGCAGTAGCCGCCAAACCCACAACCGGGGAATACATAAGATGACATATTAGCTGGAGCGCCACTCCATCTTCTATCAAGATGTAAGACCTGAAAGGATTTTTTTATATCAATATTTCCGATAGACCTGGCGATTAGTGACTGTTCATTTGCGAAACTGATAAGAGTTGCCAGCATCGTGTTAGATAAATACTTAATAAATTCAGCAGTATTTAAAGAAACGCGGTAAATCGGGGCATTAAAAGTTTGGTATATCATTTCGACTATTTGTCCACTTTTATCATCATCCTGGCCAATAACAATCCGGTCTGGATTCATAAAATCGTCCCAAGCATATCCTTCTCTTAAAAATTCAGGATTATTGGTTAGGCCAATTTCAACACCAACTTGAAAACCTAAATTCTCCAGATACGGTTTAATCCTTTCACTTGTTGTGGATGGAGGAATAGTCGATTTGACCACTAATACTTTAAACTCCGGCTTTTTTATATAGCCTACTACATTTTTAATTGCTTCCAAGATATATCCTAAATCCGCACTACCATCCGTTTTGCTCGGGGTTCCCACACAGAAAAAGATAACTTCACTGTTGATTACAGCTTCCTGTAAATCATCTGTAATCGTAAAACCTTTATTTAAGTGCTTATTTAATTTTTCATTAAGATTAGGTTCATAAAAGGGAATCTTACCATTTCTTAATTGGTCCTTCTTCTTTTGATCAATATCAAGACCGTAAACATGATACCCTTTCTCGCTAAGTCCTAAAGCCGTTGTCAATCCAACAAATCCAAGGCCAATTACAGTAATCAATGAATTTCACCTTCTTCCTTCAAAAAGGTTAGAAAGCGATCGACACCTTCAACTATTGATATCGCTGGGGAATAGTTTAAAAATTTTCTTGCCTTTGAAATATCTGGACATCTTCTTAAGGGATTATGTGTTAGATAGCTCTTTTCTTCCGATTCTTTAAATTCTATAGACTGATTAAAACCAAATTTGGCTGAGCCTGCATCCTTATATATCTGAGCTAATTCTTTAATTGAAATTTCAGGTGTATCTATTCCTATATTAAAGTAGTCAAAGGGTTCATATAGTAGCGCCTTTAAATAACCAGTGATGGCATCTGTAACATAACAAAATGTTCGAGTTGGAGTTCCGTCGGAGTGCATAATCAGTTTTCTATTCTCAATAACGGCTTTTGCAAAATCAGCAGGTACCCTTTTATCATTAAGTCTCATTCCGGGTCCATAATTATTAAATGGTCTGACAATTGAAATGGGCATACCAAATTTTTCGGCGTATAAGTAACATAGCGTCTCTCCGAATCGTTTTGCCTCATCATAACATGCGCGCGGTCCGATCATAGCCACATTCCCTCTATACTCCTCGGAAGTCGGAATATAATCCGGAAATGGATCACCATAAACTTCACTGCTGGAAAAAAACAAGAACCCTTTAATGTTTTTATCCTTATAAAAGTCTAACAAAGCTCTTAGTCCTAATACATTAGCATCCAAGGTTTCAAGAGGATATTTTCTATAAAAGGTTGGCGAGGCAATCGAGGCCATGTGGATAATAAAATCAACATCGTCAATTTTATTAGTATCAAATAATGAAAACTCAGTAATATCAAACGTGTATAATTCAATCTTTGGATTTAAATTACTTAAATCTTTAATCCATTTGGGTTTACCTAGTTTAAAATTGTCAATTCCAATAATCTTTTTAATACCAAGCTGCGCTGAATAATCAGATAAAAATGACATGAAATAATAGCCTAAGAATCCGGCGCAACCCGTTATGAGGATTGATGAATCCTTAAGTTTTTCTATTTCTGTCTGATCAAGTTTATTAAATATATATTGAAGATCTGACTGATAGATATTGTGTTTTTCATATAAATCCAAGTTATCTACCTCCACATTCATACTTTTAAATAAAACGATTACAACAATTACAGAGGCATCCACTAAAAACTGTTATTCTTAATTATTTTTATCCCATATTTTCCAAGGGGCTTTACTGGACTCCCACAATTCTTGTAAATATTTCTTATCCCGCAAAGTATCCATTGGATACCAAAAACCATTATGTTTATATGCCATTAATTGACCATCTTTAGCAAGGTTTTCTAACGGCTCCTTTTCAAATATGGTTTGTTCGCCGTTGTTCAGGTAATTAAATACTTCTGGCTGCAATACAAAAAAGCCAGCATTTATCCAACCGCCATCTCCTTGTATTTTCTCCTGAAACTTCTCTACTTTCTGATCATTGGACAAGGATAAAACTCCAAACCTGCCCTGAGGCTGTGTAGTTGTTACTGTAGCCAGCTTCCCATGTGAGCGATGGAATTCTACTAATTCCTTAATATTTACATCACTTACTCCGTCACCATACGTCAACATAAAAGACTCATTACCAACATAATTCTGCACTTTCTTAATTCGGCCACCAGTCATTGTATTTAAGCCAGTGTCAACCAAGGTAACCTTCCAAGGTTCAACCGAATGCTGGTGAATAATAAATTCATTTCCTTTCTGAAAATCAAATGTTAAATCAGAATTATATAGGTAATAATTTAAAAAATACTCCTTGATTACATGGCTCTTATACCCTAAACAGATAACAAAGTCGTTATAACCATAACTAGAGTAAAGCTTCATGATATGCCATAAGATAGGCTTGTCACCAATCTCTATCATAGGTTTCGGCTTTAAATGGGTTTCTTCACTTATTCTTGTGCCAAACCCCCCAGCTAAAATTAAGACCTTCACATTTTCTCTCCCTTCCTGACGTTCTGCTCCTTTGTATTAAAAAGTATTAGTCTGCTGCGTCAATTTCTTAATAACTTATTCTTAAGTTTGAAAATTGTTTAGGCAAATCCAACATTCAAAACACATTATAGAAAGGACAGTTAATATGAGGCTTACTTGAAATAGTAGAAAGTATTTAAAAAGGACATGAGGGGCTATAGAACACTGACATCCAAATGTTAGTTAAACAAAGTTAAGGAATTAAGGACTTCTATAAAGATTATGCGTTTATTAATCATCTTGTGCTATGTGGACAAAAGCAATTTTTGTATAAAAAAAGACCCCCAACAAAAATGGTTGAGAGTCTTGGAAATGTTGATGATTAACGTTTTGTGAACTGAGGTTTGATTTGGTAAAAACCAGATTTAAATGTCCTCTTCTAATGAGTTAATTACACCACGTTCATGTGCAGCTGATATATAGAAAAAAGTTACCATTAATAATATCGCCAATGTTACCCATCCTATAAAGGAAAAACATATTTGGAGGTAATTTCATGGCACAATTAAGAGATATCATGACATCAAATGTTCTTACAGTTAACGAAACACAGACCGTACAGGAAGCTGCAGCGTTAATGAGCGAACATAATATCGGAGCGATCCCAGTAATAAATAACAGCAGACAAATGGTTGGAATTGTAACGGATCGTGATATTACCCTTCGTACGACAGCACAAGGTGAAGATCCACAAACACCAGTATCTCAAGTCATGACTGCACAGCAAATCGTACAAGGTACACCTGATATGGATGTCCATCAAGCAGCAGATTTGATGGCACAGCAGCAAATTCGGCGATTGCCGGTAATCGAAAATGGACAAATAGTAGGAATGGTTGCTTTAGGTGATCTAGCAGTACAAAATCAATACGCAAACGAGGCAGAACAGGCATTACAAAGTATTTCAACTCCTTCCGCACCTCAACAATAGTAAGGGGTTACCTTTATTGTCATAAAATAATTATTAGCACAGATCAGCCCTTGGTCTGTGCTAATAATTTTTATAAAGCAAAAGAGAGCTCCTTTTACTTATTTATATATTTATTAAACCGTCTACATGTTCTTTGGCTTCTTTCAGAAACTCCAGGGACTGATTTTTAACCTAAGACTCTCAACCCGATGAAGCATGCGATTTCATGCGAATATCGTAAGAAGAAAAAAGTCTGCCGTATAAATAAGCAAAACTGAGTTGTAGACATGAGGCTATGTAAAAAGGCAGGGATAGGGAACCCAATCCAAAAAGATAGCCTGTAATATACGGTCCAATGGAGATTGGCAGCCTCATTGAAAAAAGATTGATACTTGACGCAAAGCCGCTCCGCTGGTTACGTGTTAAACTCACACTCAGCGCCTGCTGTGCCCCCTGCGTACCTCGATTTAAAGCCGTTCGAAACATATAAATAACAGAAACGAGTGCGTATGATGATAGTAAGGGCATCAAAATCAAAAGCAGACTTCCGATAAAACGGATGAAAACAATGGACCGGATTGTCCCATGTTTATGGGATAATCTTGCTTGTAAAATGGAGGTAACTCCGGTCGTGAAGAAAGTAACAGCCAATGTGCTGCCAATTTGAGCATGGCTTGCCCCAAATTTAGCCGAAAACCAATAGGACATCATCGGCCCGGTCAGCCCGATGGCAATCCCATTAAGTATGTTAATGGCTGCAAGCTTCAATACCGCTGCATTTTCTTCATGCAAGATTTTCTTTTCTTCATTCCTCCGTCCCTCTTTTTTGTTTACTTGGCGGTTTTCGGCTTCTCCTCCTTGAATGGTTAAAATGATGGAGGCTGTGATCAACGATGCAACGAGAATATAGCAGAATAGAAGGCGATAAGGAGTTACTCCAGTTTTCAAAAAGGATGCAGCCCCCGCTAGCACTGCTCCCGCCCCCATTCCGAAAAAACTGAGAGCATTATTCAAACTGTATACTCTGCCGCGTTCTGCTGTTGGGACAAAGGATGCCAGCCAGGCCTGCTCTGCAGGGGCACATGGACTGGGTGAACCCGCGTCTGCTTTTCCAAATCCGGAAAGTGTAATCGCAATAGACAATAAAATTGGGTTAGTGGTTAATACCCCGACCAGTGCACATCCGGCGGTAACTAGTTCAGAAATAAGGACAAACGGTTTTCTGCCAAGCCTGTCACTATAAACACCTATAAAGGGTGCAAGGGCAACACCGAGCAATCCTCCTGCAGCAAGCACACTGCCAATCGCTGCCGTGCTCCACCCCAGCGCATCGAGATACAAAGCCAATTCCACTACCATCATGCCTTGTCCAATACTGCGAATAAAATTTACCAGCATGAGCCGCTTGACCAACGGATGAATTTGACCAATTCCTATAAACTTCATTTTGATCACTACCTTTTCATTTTTATAGGTAATATTTAGGTTACCCAGTTTCTACATAAAAGGGTGCCATTTCTCAATTTCCTTTATTCATAGGCATAAGCACAACAAAGTTAACCGTGGCATAGCATGTTTACATGGGATTTATGGTAAATTAGGGGGTAAGCTTAAGGACCGGTAAGGGAAGGATTCGATATGGCAGGTAAATGGAAGGGACTTATTCAAAAATTTCAAACGGAATATTTATAATTCTGATTGGCTTACCGTCACACGGAACCCCCATGGTATGCCAAGGCCTTTTCACTATTGATTGATCACAGTCGAAAAAAAATGGTGCTAGAGGGTATGTACGTGTCCCCTGCAGCACCACTTTGGCAACGCCTATTTTTTTATAACCGTTTTATTGCAGATCGGTCCTGAGAATACCTCCGATAGATTAGGGGTGATGATGATTCAACCGGTTTACTGTTGGCATCCTGTACAGCTTTTTCAATTAAATGATGTTCTGGTGCCCATTGGCAGACTGGGTCCGTCGCATAAGCATCTCCCGTTAAGGCAAAAGCCTGACAGCGGCACCCTCCTCCATCCTGGTGCCTCAAATCACAGGTGAGACAAGCTTTGGGCAACCATTCTTCCCCCCGGAAACGGTTAAAAGATTCTGATTCATACCAAATATATCCTAGCGATGACTTACGGACATTTTCAAAAGATAACCCTTTTATCATCGCGGCGGTTGGACACGGAAGGGCAATTCCATTCGGCGCTACCGTTAGACCGATAGCTCCCCATCCCCCCATACAAGGCTTGGGTGCAGATGCATAATAATCAGGAATAACCCAAATAATTTCCATTTTCCGCTTCAGTCGTGCTTTAGCGGCTTCATAGACTGCACTTGCACGCTCAATCTGGTCCCTGCTTGGCAGCAGTTTCTCCCGATTCAGCAGCGCCCAGTTATAATACTGAGTGTTCGCCAGCTCCAACCGCTCGGCTCCCATTTCTTCCGCAAGCTGAATGATCTCATCCACCTGATCAAGATTCATTCGGTGTAACACCACATTTAATGACAAATGCATTTCTGCCTGTTTTACAGCAGTGGCCGCTTCCCGTTTTTTCTCAAAGGCTTTGTATCCGCCGATAAGATCGGAAAGCTTCGCTTCTGCCGCTTGAAAGCTCACTTGCACATTTGCTAAACCGGCTTCCTTAAGCCGAATCGCTTTTTTCGTTGTTAAGCCAATGCCGCTTGTAATGAGATTGCCATACATATCTAAAGCAGCAGCGTGGCTGATAAGGGGTTCCAGGTCATCCCGCAAAAGCGGTTCGCCACCAGAAAAATGAACTTCTACTACTCCCAATTCGGCAGCCTCGGACAAGACCCGGCTCCATTCCTCCGTTGAAAGTTCCATGGCTTCCTTAGCCATTTCAATAGGGTTTGAACAATACGGACAATTCAAAGGACAGCGATGGGTTAACTCAGCAAGCAGCGAATAAGGGGGTTGAACCGCACTATGGCTCTTCGTTTTCATGCTGAATCACCACCCATCCCTGATCCGCTACCTCCTGTAAAAATTGGGAAATGTCAGCCTCCATTGTTTTCATATCGGGCAAGGCACCCGAACTCCTTGTTTCTGAGCCTGCCATTAGAGAAGTCCTGATGTATTCAGTGATGGTGTTTACGGTCCGGCTCCCGTCACATAAACGAAGGATCGATGCTGCAGTTTCGTTTAGGACTACAACCTTTTCCGGTAGCAAAAGGAGATGTTTTTCTCTCACCTTATCAAATTTTAATCGCGCCTTTGCAGCGAGTTTTGGAGGACTGCCAGCTACAAAAATAGACTCCACCACCAATCATTTATTCTTCCCATTTCACGGTTTAGGGGGATATGCCTTTTCGATAGCATCAAGCTGTGCCCATAATACATCACATTTGAACCGCAAGGCGTTGACAGCCCGCTGCTGTGCTTCCGGTGTTCGACATTGGGTTAAAACAAGTTTGAGGGCCACATCCGAATCACAAGGTGCCTGAGTCAAGCGGCTTTGAAAATAATCAAGCCCTGAACGGTCAATCCAAGGATACAGCTGTTCAAAAACTTTTATCCTTTTTGAGATAAGGTCAGGCGAAAACAATTCCGTCAGCGAGGAGGCAACAGCTTCAATCCACGGTTTTGTACGGGCGAAGTTCACATAGGCATCCACAGCAAATCGAACGCCCGGGACAACATGCTCCTCCCGTATGACTTCTTCCCGAGACAATCCTACCGCTTCTCCCAGCCGCAGCCATGCTTCAATACCGCCATCTTCTCCACGCTTTCCGTCATGATCAAGAACACGGCCAATCCACTCTCGCCTCAGTTCCCTTGACGGCAGATTGGACAGGATGGCTGCATCTTTAATTGGGACTGATTTCTGGTAGTAGTATCGGTTGGCCACCCAGCCGCGGATCTGTTCTTTGCTTAAGTTTCCTTGGTGCATTACTATATGAAATGGATGTTTGTCATGATAGGAAGAACTCCCTACATTCCTTAGCCGCCCCGTGAATTCATCCGCCGGCCAAAGCTCTTCCCTTTTTTTATCACGGCTAACGAACCCTTTTTGCTCCAGCATCATTACACCTCCATTTCCATGCCATCATAGGCAACTTCAATACCAAGCCGCTCCAATGTATACCTCTCCACTGAGTCCTTTTTCAAAATAGGGTTGCTGTTGTTAATGTGGATTAGAATTTTTCTCTCTGCCGGGAAAGAGGCTAATAACTCCAAGGTGCCTGATGGTCCGCTAATCGGTAAGTGGCCCATGCTTCTTGCGTCACGAGCGGCTGCCCCCATCCCGGTTAATTCATCTTCCGACCAAAAAGTTCCATCCACCATCAGGATATCGGCTTTCTTTAAACAAGCTTCTATAGCCGGAGTGATCTTTTCTAATGTAGGAAAGAAAGCAAGACACCTGCCCGAATCCTCATTATGGAGAACCAGTCCAACCTCCCAAATATCTTCTTGACAGTCCAGCTCCTGGGTCGCTCTGGCATAGAGCGGCGGTTTTTTCGAAACGGGAACCGGCTCAACGATGATGGTTCCTTCTTCTCCTTCATGTAATGGTCCCACCCTTTGCCGAATGCCTGGATCAAGAGACTGCCATTCCCATGAACAATAGTTTTTTAGCATTGGAAACACCGGAAAAGCGGATTGCAAGCAGCTTCGTACCATCTTGGTCCCATAAATCGTCATACTGGATCCCTCCCGCAGTGACAATAGCCCGATCGTATGGTCAAGCTCCGCATCGGTTAAAAAAACACCGGCAAGAGGGGTCTCTCTTATGCCTGGACCTGCATTTAGTGAAGCAAACGATTCAATTTGCCTGAGAATATCCGGTCCTGCATTGATGAGGTACCAGTCCTTTTCATTGGCAGTTACCGCAAGCGAAGATTGTAATAACGGCCGGAATGAAGCGTTTCCTGAGCGGACTGCCCGACAGTTGGGACAGGCACAGTTCCACTGCGGAAAGCCTCCTCCGGCCGCTGCTCCTAATACTCTAATTCGAATTTGGTTTCAGTCCTTTCCCTTCGATGCGGGCATTGTTTTTTTCAATATTCCGCGGTTTTCCAAATAACCTGCCAACCTGCCAACCTATCGCCATATTCACCACTGCCATCAGGATAAATAGCAAATAGTCCCCAATTGGATCAGGAAGCAGGAGATCGACAAGCAGCCAGCCTCCTGCTGTAGCACCCCCGATCATCACGCCCATCACTGATTTTAAGTAACGATTCATTTGGCACACCCTCCGTGTTTTGGTTAAATTCATGAACAAGAGGCAAGCAGTCTGCGCTACTTGCCGATGTAGGAATACATCGTCACCTCGGAAGAAGTGTTGATTATTTCGTACTTAGGCTTTATCCACATGTGATCCCCCCCCCTTTCATGACACTTTCAATAATGATTACTTTTTAAAGGAGTGTCTGATTTTACCTTTCAAAATTATCTTATGTCGGCGGAAACGCCAAAATAACTTGAATTTCAACTTGAAGTTGTCCAAAAGTAAGTCCGTGTTTTGCAAAATGCTGCAAAAAAGGACAAGTTTGAGGCACAACTCCTTAAAGTCCAAAAAAAACAACCTGAGTCCGAAAACTCAGGTTGACTTGGTTCTATTAAATTACTTCTTCTGAGACAGCCATTTTGCCAATATTTCGGCCTGATCCTTATCAACAAGACCTCCAGGCATACGTCCGCCTCCGTTAATGATTTGATTCAAGATCTCCTCTTCAGACATGGATACACCAACATGTCTTAGGTCAGGACCTGCCCCTCCTTCTAGATTTCCACCATGACAGGACATACAGCTATTTTTGTAAATTACTTCAGCATTCATATCAGCCGGCTGCTTCTTATCTTTTTCTTTATTCCCGTGGCTGCCATGATTGGCGTTATCAGTTTTCCCTGAGCCTTCTGGATCGGCGCCCCCCGGATCTTTTGAAGGAGTTACAGATTTATTCCCCCCCAGTCCGTAGGTTACAACCTTTGTTCCAGTAACAAAAGTAACGTATTGTTTACCACCATCCATATAAATCGCCGGTGCCATCATAATCTGAGCCCCGCCGCTTTTCATGTTCCATAAAACTTTTCCAGTTTTAATATCAAGGGCATTTACCGTTCCATCCAATTCGCCGTAAAAAGCAAGTCCTGTAGTCGTACTTGTAAAACCTCCGCGCATTGGTTGTTTAGTCTTATTCTGATAGGCACGCTTGCCAGTATTCATATCAATGGCGGTGATCGTACCGGATATGTCTTCACCTTTTGGCCCCAACGTTATCGCAGTTCCTGGGAATAAACCTTTTTTTTGCTCAAGTTCATTTTCATCTTTCGCTGCAACCTCTAAAGATGGCTTATTAATACCAGGAATCAATACATAATTGGTTTTAGGATCATAGGTTTCCGGAGCATAGTTTTGTCCGCCTTCTGCTCCTGGCCATTGCATCGCCGGTTTATTTGGATCCGTCGGCTGTGACGTGTGCTGGATTTTGACGAATGGAACGCCATTATAAATGGTATCCCCTGTTTTGGCATCCCACGCAAACCATTTCCCGTTCTTTCCGCCGTGTACGACGATTTTTTGCTTTTTGTTGTTGACCGTAGCATTGAGAATCATCGGAGTCGAGGTCGCATCATAATCCCATTCGTCCTCCTCATCCATTTCCGATTTTGCCCAAATCAATTTGCCTGTTTTACTTTCAAGAGCAACGACTGAGTCCGTATAAGGGTTTTTACCTGGGCGGATTTTCTTAAAAAAGTCAGGAGCAGGATTACCCGTGCCAAAATACATCACGTCAGTGTCCGGGTCAAAAGCAATCTCTCCCCAGACGGCTCCGCCCCCTGTATATTTGCCCTTCACCCAATCTTCCCCCTTCTCAGGGACTGTCCAGAATGGTCCATCCCAGGCTGGCGTCAAGTCACTTGCTTTATAGGCCATCACAAAGCCGCGAATGCCATTATCACCGCCGCTGCTTCCCACATAGACGTTTCCTTTATAGTACATCGGAGCCATTGTTTCATAATATCGGTTTTCAAGCTTGGCTCCTGGTATTGTATCCCAAAGGTTGATCATTTTAATCAATTTTCCGTCTTTCGCGTTAAGTTTGGCTAAGCGATTATCCGCAATAAGGACAAACACATTGCCTTCCGCAACAGCCACACCCCGGCTGGCAACAACCTCTAAAAGGCTTAGATCCGCATGGTCTAGATGGTCAAGTACATCTTTTGGCGGCGTCCATTGCCAAATTTTCTTCCCATTTGAGGCATCAAGGGCAAACACTCGGTTCATTGATGTCGTGACATACATGACACCATCTTTCACTACCGGGAAATCCTCCGAGGCATTAGGAATCTTCTTATCCCAATTTGCCAAATCTGCCTGCCAGACAATACCTAAATCCTTCACATTGTCTTTTGTAATCTTGTTATAAGGGACATGCCGAGTTTGTTGTAAGTCATACCCCCAAAGTGGAAAACCTTTATCTTTTTCAGAACTGGTGGTTTGTTTATTGGCAGTATTCTCCTTTTTTGCAGGCTTCTGCTGACAGCCAACAATTAATACTACCGCCAATAAAGCTACGATTATCGCTTTTAAATAACGATTCAAAAAAAGACCCTCCTTATGCTTATAAGTCCAGAGTGATTGCCTCTATTTTTGGTTGCCTCTGAATTTTCCCATCCGGGGAGAACCCTACTTTATTGGTCCTCACTCTTTTTTCTATATTGAGTAGAAGATTCCTTAATTATGCAAAAAAATATTAAAATCACAAAATGATTTTTAACAATGGTGGGAGAGGAATATTTACCAAATATGGAGACATTCTATATTTGAAATGAATTTAAAGAATCTCAGGATGGTGATTAAATGAAGGCTTTCTCAAAAATGACGAATCGTTTGGGTGGGTTTGTCTTATTACTTTGCTTTCTCGTTGGGGGAGCATGGGCTTCTTCCCAAAGCGCGTTGGCTGCACCGGAAAAAACAGTCGGTTCCGCGGAAAATGGCGGGATCAAACTTACGATTACTAACTATGCTATCACAAACTACGGTCAAGAGATGATTCTGTATTATACCGTAGAATCTACAACAGGTAATTTGATGGATGAAAACGGGAAAGGGCTGTTAAAAAACCTGGAAATTTCCATTGCGGATAATCGTCTTCAAGGGATTGATACCGAACATAAAAAAATAAGCAGCCAGAAATATCAAGGTGCGGTCAAGGTGAACATGCCGCAATATATACCTGCCACTTCAAATGCAGCACTTAGTACAGATGCAATTCTAAATCAAAAAGGACAGTGGACAATTAACTTCCAAATTAAAAAATAGTCAAAAAAAGATACCTTTAGATCCCTAGGCCAAGCCTGGGGTTTTTATTTGTAAAAAAAAACCCCCAACCAAAGTGGTTGAGAGCCTTTGAAACGTTGATAATTAACGTTTTGAGAACTGATGCGCACGACGAGCACCTTTAAGACCGTACTTCTTACGCTCTTTAATGTGTATGAAAAATAGGAAGAAAAACAAATAAAACAATCCTTGTAATATGAGGTTATTTTTGTGAATAGGAGTTTTTTATGGGTATTAGAGAAAGAAGATTCCAAACTTAAAAAATGGATATTATGTGTTCCAATAACACTAACAAATGAACAAATTAAGTTTAATCAAACTTTTTTATAAAACCCTAAGCATCTAATATAATAAACCCATTCTATTTTGATCAATCTTTTTTCAAAATAGATGGGTTTATTATATTTTTAAATCAACGTTTGTAGTAGCGTTTGATCAATCTTTATTCTAAACCTACACGATGAAGGGAAGTATGTTAAAGGCGATGAGATTGTTAGAGCGTATTGCCAAAAGCAGCCCTAATCTCTTTTACCAGTGGCAAATAGGGCTACTGCCCGCGATTGGATAACAAGAGCCGAATGAAGGGAGACCTTCACGATCTGTTCTGGGAGACTGGGGGGGATACCCCCGGTCTACTTACCTCTTTTACTCCATGAACGAGCGTTCGTTCATTGCATCGTATTTTAGAATGTCCATTCTCATCCTGTTTCCCCACTTTTTTAAAAACGGCGCCGTTTCATGTCTTTCAACATGGGCGGTCAGCGATTCTTGATCTTGCCACCGCTGGACAGTCAGCATGCGTCCGGCGCGCGCATCTTCCAAAGTAAAGGCATAAAAGAGGCATCCCTTTTCAGCTCTCGTGCTGGAAGCGACGGCCTGAACGTCTGCAGTGAACTCATCCACATCAGACGGATTCAGGTGAACGTAACCCATGAGTATAATCATTTTTGTTCATCCTTTTTCTCTTAATTAAGTTAGCAAACTCTTCAAAGCTCATTCACAGTCCTCGCTTGTGGAACGTCGCAAAGTTTTGCGACGTTCCACGAGGAGTGCGATGATCAATCGAGCTGTCGCCTCACACGACCGTGAGCACGATCTTGCCTTGGATGTGCCCACCGGCGGCTCGTTCATGCGCCTTACGAGCATCGGCAAGTGGAAACGTGCTGTCGATGGCGACGCGAACCGTCCCGGCATCAAGCAAGCGCCCTAATTCCGCTAGCTGCGGTCCGTTCGAGCGCACTTGGGTCATTGAAACTGTAACGCCCAGCTTTGTGGCCTCCTCAGCGTCGGAGAAACCTAGGAACACCGGGAACAAAGCGCCGCCACGCTTGAGCGTACGCAGGAAACGACCGGTTGTTGGACCGCCGAGTGTATCGATGACGAGATCAACGTCATGCGCGACGTCCTCGGGAGGGCTCTTGGTGTAGTCGATGAATTCGTCGGCACCGAGCTCGCGCAGGAACGACTCATGCTTGCCCGATGCCACCGCGATGACGTGCGCACCCTTCCATTTAGCCAGCTGCACCGCTAAGTGCCCCACGCCGCCCGCTGCACCATTGACGAGCACCGTCTTGCCGTTGAGCGGTACCGGGCGATGCTTCTCCAGTTGAAACGGGTTCGCTTCATTGTGCCCCAGCTCGATCAGGAACTGCCATCCGGTGAGACCTGCCATCGGCGCCCCTGCGGCGTGCACGTGATCGATGCCTGCCGGCTTGAGTGCAAGATCCGACGCTGGCGCGGCGACGTACTCGGCATAAGCAGCGCTCTCCCCAAGGCTAGGAAAGCGAACCATGCCGAAAACTTCATCGCCGACGGAGAAGCCTTGCACATCCGTGGCTACCGCCTCGACGACGCCCGATACGTCCGACCCCAGAATGAAGGGAAAGGATACCGTCGGCTGCCACTCAGGAGGAAGATCCTTATACCCCTCGCGCAGGTACCAGTCGGGGGGATTGATGCCAACCGCGTGAACGCGGACAAGCACCTCACCTGGCTTCAGCTCGGGAAACGGTGCCTCCTCGTAACGCAGTACCTCAGGGCCGCCGAATTCGTGCAGCCGAATTGCCTTCATCGTATCTATAGACATCTTGTTTTCTCCTCTCATGCAAATGAGTTATACTTACCAGAGCAGTGCTCCACATAAACGGATCACTGTTCTGTTTACAAATTATACGGAGCACCGCTCCGCTTGTCAAGGAGGAAGCATATGCGAGCCGATGCGAAGAAAAACTATGAGCACATACTAGCAGTCGCGAACGTCGTTGTAACCAAGCACGGTGCCGATGCATCGCTGCGCGATATCGCTCGCAGAGCGGGCGTCGGGCTCGGCACATTGTATCGTCATTTCCCGACCAGAGAGGCTCTGCTTGATGCATTGCTCCGCGCAGGCTTCGATGAGCTGACGGCAAAGGCACGTGAGCTCGAAACTGCGAGTTCACCCGATGATGTTCTCGTGTCGTGGCTACGCGACGTCGTTACATTCACGGGCAACTATCAAGGTGTTGTGGCGGCGATGATCGCAGCCATGGAGGACACGGAGTCCGCACTCCATGCTTCGTGCGTCACGTTGCGAACGGCAGGCACGCGGCTTCTCACTCGCGCTCAGGCCGAGGGTCTAGCGCGTACCGATATGAATGGTGATGACCTGTTCTCGCTAGCTGCTGCGCTCGCGTGGCTCGGCGACCAGCCCTCGTCCGCGCCACGAGCTGAACATCTCTTCAGTATTATCACGAGCGCGATCTTAACGAATCGAGCGAGCAGCGATTTCAGGCCGTAGCCATCGACCAACCAACAAAAAGGACACTACAATCGAGTGTCCTCTTTGCCTTTTTTATAATATCAAAGGTCTTATTTTCGCTGAAACGATCGTCAGCAGCCTGCTTACAAAAAATACCAAACGGAAGAGGATTTTGCTAACCGAATAAATGGTGGAAATAATTTTGTTTTTACGAGGGAAGATGGAATCCCTTTACGCTTAGCATATCTTAATGAAAAGCTAAATATTTTAATTAAGAAACACAATCTTCACTCTATAACTATACACGGTTTACGTCACACTCACGCCTCCTTATTATTTGAAGCTGGTGCGAGTATAAAAAAAGTACAAGAGCGGCTAGGACACACTGATATTCAAATGACAATGAATATCTACACCCACGTAACAAATACCCTTAAAGAGCAAACCGCTTCAAAGTTTCAAAAGTATATAGAGTTATGATTGGTGGTCAAATGTGGTCAAAAATTTTTTCGTGGTCAAAATGTGGTCAAAAGTGCTTTTCGGGAATAAAAAAGACCCTTTCCACAGAAGTGAAAAGAGTCTTGAAACGTTGATAATTAACGTTTTGAGAACTGAGGCGCACGACGAGCACCTTTAAGACCGTATTTTTTACGTTCTTTCATACGGGCATCACGAGTTAATAATCCAGCGCGCTTTAATGTTGGACGGAATTCAGGGTCAGCTTGAAGTAATGCGCGAGCAATACCGTGGCGGATTGCGCCAGCTTGACCAGTGTATCCACCGCCGCTTACGTTTACAAGAACATCATAGCTTCCAACTGTTTCAGTAGCTACTAATGGTTGTCTTACAACAACACGTAATGCTTCAAATGGGATATAATCTTCAATTTCACGACTATTTACAATAATTTTACCTGTGCCTGGTACTAAACGTACGCGTGCAACAGAACTTTTACGGCGACCTGTACCGATATATTGAACTTGTGCCAAGTTAATTCCCTCCCTCTTTATTAACCGCGAAGTTCGTAAACTTCAGGTTGTTGTGCTTGGTGCGGATGTTCGCTGCCAGCATATACATGTAATTTTTTAAACATTTGACGGCCAAGAGAATTCTTTGGAAGCATACCTTTAACAGCAAGCTCGATCATTTTCTCAGCATAGTTAGTACGCATTTCTAGAGCAGTTCTTGTTTTTAAACCACCTGGATGCATTGTGTGACGGTAGTAAATCTTGTCAGTTAATTTCTTTCCAGTAAGTTCTACTTTTGAAGCATTAAGAATAATTACATTATCACCAGTGTCAACATGTGGTGTAAAAGTTGGTTTGTTTTTACCACGTAAAATTGATGCTACTTCAGAAGCAAGACGTCCAAGAGTTTTGCCCTCTGCATCAATTACGTACCATTTACGCTCGATAGTGTTGGCATTTGCCATAAACGTTGTACGCATGAGTTTCCCTCCTAATTTAAATCCATAAAAGATTATTGTTTTCGCACTTTTAAAGTAATTAGAGTCCGATTCTGTTCCGGGAATGAACATCTAATACCCTTGTGCGGTTAAGTTTGTATTCATATATTTTCAATCACGATGAAGACTTTCCGGGGCTTTATCGTGGGATTAAAAACACGCACATCTAATATAATAAAACCTGCAGGTCAATATGTCAAGAAAATGTTACACCAGGTAAAGTTGTTTACATCATTTTATTCATAAAAGACTTCCCAAAGATATAACCCATGACCTGGAGCTGTCTTTCCCGATAGCCTCCGGTCTTTATGGGCTAATATAATCGGAATATCTTCAGGACTGCGTTCACCTGATCCCACCTCTAATAAAGTTCCAACTAAAATACGAACCATATTATACAAAAAGCCATTTCCAACAAAACGGATCGTCAGTAACTCATCCTTACGTGTAAAGTCAATCGATTCAATCGTTCGAACTTTATCAACTACTTCCGTCTTTGCCGCACAAAAACTAGTAAAGTCATGTGTACCAAGGAAAAGTTTACTTGCCTCCTCCATCGCCTGGAAATTTAAACGGTATGGATATTGATAAGCAAATTTCCGCTGAAAAGGATCTCTTTTTTGAGATAAATGAAGAACATAGCGATATTCCTTCCCTTTCGCGTCGAAGCGAGCATGAAAGGACTCGGTGACAGTAACAACCTTTAGAACGGAAATATCTTCAGGCAGCATGGAATTCAATGCTTTCTCCCACTTGTCAGCTGGAATCAGTAGTGGTGAATCAAAATGAATAACTTGTCCTTTTGCGTGGACACCGGCATCCGTTCGACCTGAGCCGACGACTTTCACCGTATCACCCTTATGCATTTTTGATAAAACAGCTTCTAATACAGACTGTACGGTTCGCTTATTTGGTTGGACCTGATAGCCGGAAAAGCCCGACCCGTCATAGGAAATAATACATTTATACCTTGCCATGGTTTCGCTCCATTATGAACGTAATAAAAATAGTAGGATCGATAGAAGGACTAATATCCCCATCTGTAAGGAATCCGTTATTTTCCAGGATAATTCCCGGTATTTTGTTCTTCCTTCCCCGCCTTGATATCCTCTAGCCTCCATCGCGATCGCTAATTCCTCCGCTCGTTTAAAGGAACTGACAAACAATGGGATAAGCAGTGGAATGACGGCTTTAATGCGTTCCTTAAAAGGGCCGCTAGCAAACTCAACGCCACGGGCTATTTGCGCCTTCATTATTTTATCCGTTTCCTGCATAAGTGTTGGAATGAACCTTAAGGAAATAGACATCATTAATGCCATTTCGTGGACAGGGAAGCGGACCTTATTTAAAGGATGTAACAGCGTTTCAAGGCCATCGGTAATCTCAATTGGGGTGGTGGTTAACGTCAACAACGACGTCATTAAAATTAAGAAAAAGAATCGCAAGGAAATAAAAATCCCCTGTCTGACCCCTTCCTCGTAAATTTTTACTGGACCTAGTTCAAATAAAAGGGTACCTTCTTTCGTAAAAAAAAGTTGCAGCACCAAGGTAAAAAGAACGAGCCAGATGACTGGTTTAAGACCGCCATATAAAAAGCGTACCGGGACCCGCGACAATCCAAGCATTAAAAAAGTATAAATTCCAATAAGTGAATAGGTTACGACATTGTTTGCTAAAAAAATAACACAAACAAATAGAAAGATGATCATTAATTTTGAACGAGGGTCCATTTTATGAATAATAGAATCTGACGGGACATAGCGCCCAAAAATCATTTTTTCCATCATGAGTGAACACCTCTACTTAATACCTTAGTAACAGCAGCTGACAACTCATCAATGGTTAGAAAAATTTTCTCAAATTTCATGCCAAGTTTCTCCTCAAGCTTCAGTTGAAACCGAACGACCTCAGGAACATCAAGTCCCATTTCAACGAGCTCAGTCGGTGCGGAGAAAATCTCTTCTGGTGTCCCTTTATTGGCAACCTTCCCTTGCTGCATGATCACAATTTGGTCTGCATATCTAGCAGCATCTTCCATACTATGTGTAACAAGAATGGTAGAGAGCTTTCTTTCCTTATGAAGAGAAAAGAACATATCCATAACTTCTTTTCGGCCTCTTGGATCTAAACCCGCAGTAGGCTCGTCCAGGACAATAACATCGGGCTCCATTGCAAGTACTCCTGCAATTGCGACGCGGCGCATTTGTCCACCAGAGAGGTCAAACGGTGATTTATTTAGTATATCTTCCTCTAGACCCACTTGTTTTAAAGCAACCCGTGCCCTTTCCTTTGCTGCTGTTTCAGAAACCCCAAAATTCAACGGCCCAAAAATAATATCTTTTTCCACCGTCTCTTCAAATAATTGGTGTTCAGGAAATTGAAAGACGATGCCAACTTTTTGCCGGACTTTTTTTAAGTTCTTATTTTTTTGCAATGCTTTAATTTCATGTTCGCCAATTGCTACAGTTCCTTTTGTTGGTTGAAGGAGAGCGTTTAAATGCTGTAGGACTGTTGATTTCCCTGACCCGGTATGACCAATAATCGCCATATACACACCTGAAGGAATATCAATAGACACATCCTCAATGGCCAGTCGTTCAAAAGGAGTATTGACTTGATAACGATAATCTACATGTTTGAGCGAGATGTCCATAACTCTTTCACCAACTCTTCTTCCGATAAATAGTGCCTAGATAGATCGATTCCATCATTCCTTAAAGCATTCATCATTTTCACTGAAAAAGGAATATCTAACCCTAACTGAACCAATTGTTCATCCATAGAGAAAATCTCTTCAGGTGTACCCTCCCGGAAGACCTCCCCTTTGTTCATGACGATGATTCGATCCGCCTTAGCTGCCTCTTCTAAATCATGTGTAATCGAGATAACGGTCAATGATTTCTCTTCTTTTAATAATCGGACGGTCTCTAATACCTCTTCGCGGCCTCTTGGATCAAGCATGGAAGTTGCTTCATCAAGTATGATGATCGATGGCCGTAAAGCTAGTACACCAGCTATTGCCACACGTTGCTTTTGTCCGCCTGATAGATGGTGGGGCTCTTGATATAGAAACTTATCCATCTTAACTCTCTTTAACGAATCCTCGACCCTTGTGACCATTTCGTCTCTAGGAATACCGTTATTTTCTAGACCAAAAGCCACATCATCCTGTACTGTCGTTCCAACAAACTGATTGTCAGGGTTTTGAAAGACCATCCCTAATTTTTTACGGATATCCCAAATTGACTCTTCATCCAGCATTATTCCGCAAACTGTAATCTCACCTGTTTGTGGAAATTGCAGCCCATTTAGGAGTTTTGCCATCGTTGATTTTCCTGACCCATTATGACCGACAATCGCGAGCCATTCTCCCTCATATATATCAAAAGAAACATTGTTCAAAGCATAACGTTCTTGTGCGTCATATTGAAAAGATACTCCATTAAGAGATACAATCGAGTTTTTCACAGATAATTCCTCCTCTCAGCTAAACAATTCTCTGCTCATTATTTCTTTTACATATAAAAAAAAGCCTGCACCTCGTCCCTATGCAGTTTCGCTTTAAACTGCGATGTAAGGAATTTCTATAAAAGAAATGAGAGGAGGTGCATGAGCTAGACGAGACGTATTTATTAATTTCAATCTGCGCACCAATAGCTGCGAGATGATAAAAGATACAAGAAATCAAGTCACGTAGAAAAGCTAGATGAAATCAAGTAAAACTTTTAGATTTTCTCCAATGAATTGGAGTTACGCTCATCATAACACTCTTTTTTGGCTTGGGTCATCTTGATATAAGATTCATTTACAGAAAAAGGGCAAAGAACAAGTTTGTTTGTAAACTGTCCAGCGCCCTTGTTGTCTGTTAAAGCTATATTAAACTAACTCGATAATAACCATTGGTGCACCGTCACCGCGGCGTGGTCCAAGTTTCATAATACGAGTGTATCCACCTTGACGCTCTTGATAACGTGGAGCGATATCAGCGAAAAGTTTTTGTATTGCACTTGTATTATTTTCAGCATCAGCAACTTCGTTACGAACATATGAAGCAGCTTGACGACGAGCGTGTAAATCACCACGTTTACCTAAAGTGATCATTTTTTCAACAGTCACACGAATTTCTTTCGCACGAGTTTCTGTTGTTTCAATGCGCTCATTGATAATTAAATCTGTAGTTAAATCACGTAGCATAGCTTTACGCTGTGCACTTGTGCGTCCTAACTTTCTGTATGCCATGAAGGGTTCCCTCCTTTGTTGAAGTCATTAAACGGATTAACGCATGTGTATAACGGTAAACAAATCAGTCGTCTTTACGCAAGCCTAATCCAAGCTCTTCTAGTTTTGCCTTCACTTCTTCAAGTGATTTACGGCCTAAGTTACGAACTTTCATCATATCTTCTTCAGTCTTATTAGCTAATTCCTGAACAGTGTTGATTCCAGCACGCTTTAAGCAATTGTAAGAACGAACAGAAAGATCTAGTTCTTCAATAGTCATTTCAAGAACTTTTTCTTTTTGGTCTTCTTCTTTTTCAATCATGATTTCAGCATTTTGAGCTTCATCAGTTAAACCAACGAAAATATTCAAATGCTCGGTCAAAATTTTGGATCCAAGAGCGATCGCTTCTTTTGGCCCAGTGCTTCCATCTGTCCAAACATCAAGTGTGAGCTTGTCGAAATTAGACATTTGACCAACACGTGTGTTTTCTACTTGAAATTGTACACGAGAAACTGGTGTGAAAATGGAATCAATTGGAATAACACCTATCGGTTGATCTTCTCTTTTGTTTTGAACAGCCGGTGTATATCCACGTCCACGTCTAGCAGTCAAACGCATGCGAAGATGACCATTTGCAGCTAATGTTGCAATATGAAGTTCTGGATTTAAAACCTCAACATCACTATCATGAGTAATATTGCCAGCTAAAACCGGACCCTCACCTTGTACATCAAACTCAAGCGTCTTCTCTTCATCAGAGTAGATTTTTAAAGCTAATTTTTTAATGTTTAAAATGATGGATGTTACATCCTCCACGACGCCTTCAATTGTTGAGAACTCATGAAGTACCCCATCGATTTGAATCGATGTAACCGCGGCACCTGGGAGTGAAGATAATAGGATACGACGTAAGGAGTTACCCAAAGTGGTACCATATCCACGCTCAAGTGGCTCTACGATGAATTTGCCATACTTAGCATCATCGTTGATCTCAATCGTTTCGATTTTTGGTTTTTCTATTTCGATCATCAAATAACCCTCCTTCAAAACGTCGAAACTCTAAATCAGCATATTTGCTAATTAAAAGTCCCCATGTATAAGTTCCCGTTTTGTGCACAACAACTGGAATAAATCTTCTGTAAGAGTGCAAAAAATTAGTATCATATCCCATTATAGACGCATGATACAAAATCTATACAGAAAAATTAAACACGACGACGTTTTGGTGGACGGCATCCATTATGAGGAACAGGTGTAACGTCTTTAATTGCAGTTACTTCTAGACCAGCAGCTTGAAGAGCACGGATTGCAGCTTCACGTCCTGCACCAGGTCCTTTAACAGTAACTTCTAAAGTTTTCATACCATGTTCAATGGAAGTCTTAGCTGCTGTTTCAGCCGCCATTTGTGCAGCAAATGGTGTAGATTTACGAGAACCTCTAAATCCAAGCGCACCTGCACTTGACCATGAAATTGCATTACCATGTACATCAGTAATTGTTACAATCGTATTATTAAATGTTGAACGGATATGAGCGATACCAGCTTCAATATTCTTTTTAACACGACGTTTACGTGTATTCGTTTTACGTGCCATTTAAATTAACCTCCTTTACCGATTACTTCTTCTTGTTCGCTACAGTCTTACGAGGACCTTTGCGTGTACGAGCGTTGTTTTTCGTATTTTGTCCACGAACTGGTAAACCACGACGATGACGTAATCCGCGGTAGCAGCCGATTTCCATTAAACGCTTAATGTTAAGAGAAATTTCACGGCGAAGGTCACCTTCAACTTTTAATTTGTCGATGATGTCACGGATTTTGTTTAATTCGTCTTCTGTTAAATCACGTACACGTGTATCTTCAGAAACACCAGCTTCTGCTAGTACTTTTTGTGCAGTATTTTTACCAATTCCATAAATGTAAGTTAAAGAGATAACTACACGTTTTTCACGTGGAATATCTACACCAGCAATACGTGCCATAGAAAATGCGCACCTCCTTCAAAATTAACCTTGTTTTTGTTTATGTTTAGGGTTTTCACAGATAACCATAACTTTTCCGCGTCTACGGATAACTTTACATTTTTCGCAGATCGGTTTAACAGATGGTCTTACTTTCATTATTATCCTAACCTCCTTAGTAGTACGGAGTGCAAGCATTATTTAAAGCGGTAAGTAATTCTTCCGCGTGTTAAGTCATATGGAGAAAGCTCAACAGTCACTTTGTCACCCGGAAGGATCCGAATGAAATGCATTCGTATTTTACCAGAAACATGCGCTAGCACGGTATGACCGTTTTCTAATTCTACCTTAAACATTGCATTTGGCAATGTTTCAATGACTTTACCTTCAATTTCAATTACATCATCCTTGGCCATCGATCTCGTCTCCCTTCTATTTTCAGGATTGCGTTTATTCAAACTAGGTAGAGCAAGCAAAGCTATTCGCTCGTATGTCGTCCTGCAACCTTTCAATTCTAACATATTGAGCAGCATTCTGTCCTCAGTAAATATTACAAATTACCTAAAAGCGGACCAGAATTGATAACAACTATTGAAATCCACACAAAACTTATAATTTGGTTAGGATTTCAAATCCTGCATCAGTGATCGCAACCGTATGCTCGAAATGCGCACAACGCCTGCCGTCAACAGTTACAACTGTCCAATTGTCAGTCAATGTTCTCACATATCGGCTTCCGGCATTTACCATCGGTTCAATAGCAAGTACCATTCCAGGCATAGGACGCGGACCATTGTTTGGTGGACCAAAATGTGGAATATGAGGTTCCTCATGTAAGTCTTGCCCTACTCCGTGTCCTACATACTCGCGTACAATAGAAAAGCCATTTGCTTCCACATACGTTTGAATCGCATGAGAGATGTTCGAGAGTCGCTCGCCCGGTTTTGCTTCGTTTATGCCTAGATAAAGAGATTCCTCTGTTACCTTCAGCAAGTGCTGGGAATTATCATCAATCTCTCCTACAGCATAGGTCCAAGCTGAATCACCATGATAACCTTCATACTTAGCACCGATATCGATGCTAATAATGTCTCCTTCATTGAGGACACGATTACCAGGAATTCCATGAACAAGTCCTTCATTCACACTTGTACAAATGCTGCCGCGAAAACCATTATACCCTTTAAACGAAGGAAATGCATCTTGTGAGAGAATAAATTCTTCAGCAATCATGTCTAATTCCTTTGTCGTAATCCCAGGAGCTACATGTTTTTGTAACTCTTGGTGGGTTAGGGCCACAATCCGCCCGGCCGCGCGCATGATTTCAATTTCCCTAGGGGTTTTGCAAATGATCATTATAAGCCCCCAAGTAATTGCTCGATATCAGCGAATACCTTGTTAATATCCTGCTGACCATCAATCGTGCGAAGATAACCTTTTGTTTCATAAAAAGTTAATAATGGTTCTTGTTGTTTGATATTTACGTCTAAACGATTTTGAACAGTTTCTTCATTATCATCCGCTCTTTGGTATAACTCACCGCCGCAACGGTCGCATACGCCCTCTTGTTTTGGAGGATTAAAAACTAAATGATACGTAGAACCACATTCTTTACAAATACGACGCCCTGTCAAACGCTCCATTAATAAATCCTTATCCACATTAATATTAATTACATAGTTAATTTTTTTATTTAAATCAACTAAAAGATTTTCCAACGCCTCTGCTTGAGGTACAGTTCTAGGAAAGCCATCTAAAAGGAATCCTTTTTGACAATCTTCCTTGCTTAATCGTTCACGAACGATACCGATTGTTACTTCATCAGGAACAAGTTCGCCCTTATCCATGAATGATTTCGCTTGTAAACCTAGTTCTGTTCCTTCTTTCATCGCTGCACGGAACATATCTCCAGTAGAGATATGAGGGATGCCGTAATTTCCGACGATTCTTTCAGCTTGAGTACCTTTTCCGGCACCTGGAAGCCCCATTAATACTAAATTCACACGTGTTCCCCCCTCGTGCTATAAATTGGTTTTAGGGAGCAGTGGCCCCTAAAACCTTTACTTTATAAACCCTTTATAGTGACGTTTAACTAATTGTGCTTCAAGTTGTTTCATCGTATCTAATGCTACACCGACAACGATTAGTAAACTTGTTCCACCGATTTGAGCCGATTGCGGCAGATTGGCTAAATTAATAAATAACATAGGCAATACAGCAATCACTGCTAGGAAGAGTGCACCAACGAAAGTTAAACGATATAAGACGCGTGTTAAGTATTCTTGCGTGCTCTTTCCTGGACGGATCCCTGGAATATAGCCGCTTTGCTTTTGCAAGTTTTCCGCTGCTTGTTCAGGGTTAACTTGGATAAATGCATAGAAATAAGTAAACGCGATAATTAACGCAGCATATAACGTCATCCCGATTGGATGAGAATAGTCAAATACTTTTGTAATCCAAAGTGTTACATCATTAGTTGGAAAAAATGATGCGACCGTTCTTGGTGTTACAATGAATGAAACCGCAAAGATTACAGGAATTACACCCGCAGCATTAACTTTTAATGGCATGTGAGTGGATTGTCCTCCGACAGGATTACGTCCAGCAACCACACGTTTAGCATATTGAATAGGTATCTTACGATTTGCTTGTTGGATAAAAATAACACCAACTACGATAGCCACAACAGCAAGTGCTATTAAGACTACAGTAATAATACGTAAGAATAATGCCTCTCCTGCATTCTCAAATTGCTGTACATAAATTTGATTAATAGTTGATGGCATTCCAGCAACGATACCGGCAAAGATGATAATGGAAATTCCATTACCAACACCTTTTTCAGTAATCTGCTCCCCTAACCACATTAAAAATGCTGTACCTGCAGTTAAGACAACTGCAATAAGCAGATACGTAGCAATACCGGGATTTTCAATCAGTTGACCGCTGGCTAAATTATTAAAGCCATAGGACATACCTAATGCTTGGATAAAACCAAGCACTATTGTGAAATATCGGGTGATTTGAGCAATCTTACGACGACCTGATTCCCCTTGCTTAGACCATTCCGTAAATTTCGGTACAACGTCCATTTGCAGGAGCTGTATAATAATCGAAGCAGTGATATATGGCATGATACCCATTGCAAAGATGGAGAATTGTTTTAATGCTCCACCGCCAAAAGTATTTAAAATACCGAAAACACTAAGCTTATCTTGATTAGCAAGTACATCTGCATTTACATTGGGTACTGGGATAAATGTACCTAATCGAAATACAACTAACATTAAAAGGGTGAATATGATCTTCCGTCTTATCTCACCCACGCGCATAAAATTGGAGATTGTCTGGAACATTAGATCACCTCAGTGTTTCCACCAGCAGCTTCGATCGCTTCCTTAGCAGCAGAGGAGAATTTGTGAGCTTTGACAGTCAACTTTTTCTCTACGTTCCCTTTTGCAAGAATTTTGATTCCTGCTTTTTCGTTACTTACTACACCTGATTCGATAAGAAGTTCTGGAGTAACTTCTGTACCTTCAGCAAAGCGGTTTAAAGCATCAAGATTTACAACTGCATATTCCTTACGGCTGAAGTTTGTAAATCCGCGTTTTGGTAAACGACGGTATAAAGGTGTTTGACCACCTTCAAAACCTAGACGTACACCGCCACCCGAACGAGCGTTTTGACCTTTATGACCTTTACCGGCAGTTTTTCCTTGACCAGAACCGATACCGCGTCCTAGACGCTTACGATCTTTACGAGAACCCTCAGCAGGTTTTAGTTCATGAAGTTTCATATTGGCACCTCCTTATGAAAGAAAAACAATTAATTATTGTTCTTTAACTGTAACAAGGTGAGCAACTTTGGTAATCATACCGCGAATAGCAGCGTTATCTTGATGCTCAACTGTTTGATTTAATTTACGTAATCCTAAAGCTTTAACTGTTTCACGTTGGTCGCCAGGACGGCCAATTACGCTGCGAGTGAGGGTAACTAATAGTTTATTCGCCATTTTATTTCCCCCCGTATCCTAACAGTTCTTCTACTGATTTACCACGTAGTTTAGCTACGTCTTCAGCACGTTTTAATTGTTTTAAACCATCAATTGTTGCACGAACCATGTTAATAGGAGTATTTGTTCCTAATGACTTAGAAAGGATATCAGCTACTCCGCCTAACTCTAGTACAGCACGAACTGGTCCACCAGCGATAACTCCTGTACCTTCTGAAGCAGGTTTTAGAAGAATTTCACCAGCACCAAAACGTCCGATTACTTGGTGAGGAATGGTTGTTCCAACCATAGCTACTTCTACTAAGTTTTTCTTTGCATCTTCGATGGCTTTACGAATAGCATCAGGTACTTCTTGAGCTTTACCAGTACCGAAACCAACGTGACCGTTTTTGTCGCCTACAACAACAAGGGCTGTGAAGCGGAAACGACGTCCACCTTTAACAACTTTCGCAACACGGTTAACCGTGACTACGCGTTCTTCTAGTTCAAGTTTGTTTGGATCAATACGACGCATCTTTTTGTGTCCCTCCTTTGTCTTTTAGAATTGTAAGCCGTTTTCACGGGCAGCATCAGCTAATACTTGAATACGTCCATGGTATAGGTATCCGCCACGATCAAAGACAATAGAAGTGATACCTTTTTCTACCGCACGTTTAGCAACTAACTCACCGATCATTTTAGCAGCTTCAACATTATTAGTTGATTCTAAAGTAAAGTCTTTATCTAAAGTAGAAGCACTTGCTAAAGTTACACCATTAATGTCATCAATTATTTGAGCATAAATATGTTTGTTAGAACGAAACACATTTAGACGTGGACGAGCTGAAGTTCCGCTAAGTTTCGCACGAACACGAGCATGTCTTTTCTTGCGAGTAGCGTTTTTATCAAGCTTCGTAATCATTTACGTCACTCCTTTCGTTTACCTATGAGGCATTACTTACCAGTTTTACCTTCTTTACGACGAACAAATTCACCTTCGTAACGAATTCCTTTACCTTTATAAGGCTCAGGAGGACGAACTCCGCGAATATTCGCTGCTAATGCACCAACACGTTCTTTGTCAGTACCTTTGATAACGATTTTTGTATTAGCAGGCACCTCGATTTCAAGGCCCTCTTCAGGTTCGATCTCAACTGGATGAGAGTATCCAACGTTTAATACAAGCTTGGTACCTTGCTTTTGAGCACGATAACCAACCCCGATTAACTCTAAGCCTCTAGTGAAGCCAGTGGATACACCTTCAATCATGTTCGCAAGCACGGCACGAGTAGTTCCGTGTAATGCGCGGTGTTCTTTTACATCAGAAGGACGAGTGATTGTTACAAGATTCTCTTCCACGTTGATAGTAATATCAGGATGGAAAGTACGAGTAAGTTCACCTTTAGGTCCTTTAACTGTAGCAGTACTATTATTTAAAGTAACTGTAACTCCTGCTGGAATAACAATTGGTTTTTTTCCTACGCGAGACATTTAGTGCACCTCCATTCATTCAAAAGCTCAATTACCAAACGTAAGCTAATACTTCTCCGCCGATTTGTTTTGCACGAGCTTCTTTATCTGTAATAACACCTTGTGATGTTGATACTAATGCGATACCAAGACCGTTAAGAACGCGTGGTACCTCAGTTGATTTTGCGTAAACTCTAAGTCCAGGCTTGCTTATGCGCTTAAGACCAGTAATAACACGTTCGTTACTAGCACCGTATTTTAAGAAGATACGGATGATACCTTGTTTGTTGTCTTCGATGAATTCGACGTCACGTACGAAACCTTCGCGCTTTAAAATTTCAGCAATTTCTTTTTTCGTATTAGAAGCAGGCACTTCTAACTTTTCGTGACGCACCATATTCGCATTACGAATGCGAGTAAGCATATCAGCAATTGGATCTGTCATGACCATTATTTTTACCTCCTTCCCAGACTTGGGTTTTACCAGCTAGCTTTTTTAACACCAGGAATTTGTCCTTTGTACGCTAATTCGCGGAAACAAATACGACAAAGCTTAAATTTACGGTATACAGAGTGTGGACGGCCACAACGTTCGCAGCGTGTATACTCTTGTACTGCATATTTAGGCGTGCGCTTTTGTTTCGCAATCATTGACTTTTTAGCCACGTTTTCGCCTCCATTATTTAACGATTACTTTTGGAATGGCATTCCAAATTGAGTTAAAAGTTCACGAGATTCTTCATCAGTTTTAGCAGTCGTTACGATAACGATATCCATACCACGAACCTTGCTTACTTTATCGTAATCAATTTCAGGGAAGATTAATTGTTCTTTAATCCCTAATGTATAGTTACCGCGACCGTCGAATGCTTTTTTAGAAATACCACGGAAGTCACGTACACGAGGTAAAGAAACTGAAACTAATTTATCCAAGAATTCGTACATGCGCTCACCGCGAAGTGTAACTTTTGCACCGATTGGCATACCTTCACGAAGGCGGAAGCCAGCGATTGATTTTTTCGCACGTGTTACGACTGGTTTTTGACCTGTGATTGTTGCAAGTTCTTCAACTGCAATATCAAGTGCCTTTGCATTTGCAACTGCATCACCAACGCCCATGTTCAAGACGATTTTATCGAGTTTAGGAACTTCCATAACTGATTTATAGTTGAACTTGCTCATAAGAGCAGGAGTAACTTCTTTAACAAATTTTTCTTTTAGGCGGTTCACTTATTGTACCTCCCTTCTTAATTTTAAACTATTTATCTAAAATTTCACCGGATTTTGCTACGCGTACTTTTTTGCCATCTACCGTAGTGGAACCTACACGAGTCGGGTTACCAGACTTAGGATCGATAGGCATTACGTTCGATACATGAATTGGAGCCTCAAAGCTGATGATACCGCCTTGTGGATTCACTTGAGAAGGTTTAGAGTGTTTCTTTGCAATGTTCACGCCTTCTACTAGTACACGGCTTTCTTTAGGATAAGCAGCAAGGATTACTCCTGTTTTGCCTTTATCCTTTCCAGAGATGACTCTTACGTTGTCACCTTTTTTCACATGCATCATTAAGCACCTCCTTAAAGGCATTTGAATTTAAATTATAGTACTTCTGGAGCTAGAGAAACGATTTTCATAAAGTTGTTGTCGCGAAGTTCACGGGCAACTGGTCCGAAGATACGAGTTCCGCGTGGGCTCTTATCATCTTTGATAATTACACATGCGTTTTCATCAAAACGAATGTATGAACCGTCAGGTCGACGAGCACCGCTCTTTGTACGAACAATAACTGCTTTAACAACGTCACCTTTTTTAACAACGCCACCTGGTGTTGCTTGTTTTACTGTACAGACGATAACATCACCAATACCAGCAAACTTGCGACCTGAACCACCAAGAACTTTAATCGTTAGTACCTCACGAGCACCAGAGTTGTCAGCAACTTTTAAACGTGATTCTTGTTGAATCATGTGTGTAACCTCCCTTCGGAATGAAGCTTAATCCGAACAATTAAATAATAACTGCTTTTTCTACAACTTCAACTAAACGGAAACGCTTAGTAGCTGAAAGCGGACGAGTTTCCATGATACGTACTACATCGCCGATTTTTGCTTCGTTTTGCTCATCATGAGCTTTATACTTTTTAGAGTACTTAACGCGTTTACCATATAAAGGATGCTTTTTTTGTGTTTCAACAAGAACCGTTACTGTTTTATCCATCTTGTCAGAAACAACGCGTCCTGTGTAAACTTTACGTTGGTTGCGTTCACTCATTGTGTGAACCTCCCTTCAATTATCACTTGTTAACGTTGATTTCTCTTTCACGAACAACTGTTTTCATACGAGCAATCGCTTTGCGTACTTCACGAATGCGAGCAGTGTTTTCAAGTTGTCCTGTCGCCAATTGAAAGCGAAGGTTGAAAAGTTCTTCTTTTAAAGATTTTACTTTTTGTTCAATTTCAGCAGTGGTTAGGTCACGAAGTTCATTAGCTTTCATTTGATTCACCACCAATTTCTTCTCGTTTAACAAACTTACACTTAACAGGAAGTTTGTGCATTGCAAGTCGAAGTGCTTCACGAGCGATCTCTTCAGAAACGCCAGCAATTTCGAACATGATTTTTCCAGGCTTAACAACAGCTACCCAGCCTTCAGGTGCCCCTTTACCGGAACCCATCCGTACTTCTAGAGGTTTAGCAGTGTAAGGCTTGTGTGGGAAAATTTTAATCCATACTTTACCGCCACGTTTCATGTAACGTGTCATCGCAATACGTGCTGCTTCGATTTGACGATTCGTTATCCATGAAGCTTCTAAAGCTTGTAGGCCGAATTCACCGAATGTTACTTCTGTACCGCCTTTTGCGTTACCACGCATGTTACCACGGTGTTGACGGCGATATTTTACGCGTTTTGGCAATAACATGATTATTTGCCTCCTTCCGCATTTTTCTTCTTAGTAGGAAGGACTTCTCCCTTATAGATCCATACTTTTACGCCTAACTTACCATAAGTAGTATCGGCTTCAGCAGTAGCATAGTCGATATCTGCGCGAAGAGTATGAAGTGGAACAGTTCCTTCGCTGTAATGTTCAGCACGAGCGATATCTGCACCGCCAAGACGACCAGATACTTGTGTTTTAATACCTTTCGAACCAGCACGCATAGCACGTTGAATAGCTTGCTTTTGTGCACGACGGAAAGATACACGGTTTTCTAATTGACGAGCAATATTTTCAGCAACAAGTTTCGCATCAAGGTCAGCTCTCTTGATTTCAAGGATATTGATGTGAACACGTTTGCCAGTTAATTGATTTAGTGCTTTACGAAGTGCTTCAACTTCCGTACCGCCTTTACCAATAACCATACCAGGCTTAGCTGTATGCACTGTTACGTTTACACGGTTTGCAGCACGTTCGATTTCTACTTTAGAAACAGAAGCATCTTTTAAACGCTTCGTGATGTATTCACGAATTTTAAGGTCTTCGTGTAAAAGAGTAGCGAAGTCTTTGCCTGCGTACCATTTAGATTCCCAATCACGGATGATTCCAATACGCAAACCGACAGGATTTACTTTTTGACCCACAGCTTATCCCTCCTTCTTTTCTGATAATACGATTGTGATGTGGCTAGTGCGCTTTAAGATCTGGCTTGCACGGCCCATTGCGCGAGGACGGAAACGTTTCAACGTTGGTCCTTCGTCAACAAATGCTTGTGCAACAACTAGGTTGTTAACGTCCATCTCATAGTTGTGCTCAGCGTTTGCCATAGCTGATTTTAATACTTTTTCCACAATTGGAGAAGCAGCCTTAGGTGTGAGATTTAAAATCGCCACAGCTTCACCAATTTGCTTTCCTCGAATTAAATCTACGACTAAACGTGCTTTACGAGGAGCAATACGAACTGTTCTTGCAACAGCTTTAGCTTGCATTTGGATGCCCTCCTCTCTTAACGTCTTGTTTTCTTGTCATCATTACCATGGCCCTTGTAAGCACGAGTTGGAGCAAATTCTCCAAGCTTGTGTCCTACCATGTCTTCAGTAACATATACAGGCACGTGTTTGCGACCATCATATACAGCGATAGTGTGGCCAATAAATTGTGGGAAGATTGTAGAACGGCGTGACCAAGTTTTAATAACTTGTTTGCTTTCAGTCTCGTTCAACTTTTCTACCTTAACCATTAAATGATCATCAACAAATGGTCCTTTTTTTAAGCTGCGACCCATGAAGGAACCTCCCTTCGTGACTGTTCTACGGTTCTTTCTTTGAACCGTAGGAGAATCACGTTATTTTTTACGACGACGTACGATAAACTTATCTGATTTGTTTTTCTTTTTACGAGTTTTGTAACCAAGAGTTGGTTTACCCCATGGAGACATTGGTGACTTACGTCCGATTGGTGAACGTCCTTCACCACCACCGTGTGGGTGATCGTTAGGGTTCATAACAGATCCACGTACAGTTGGGCGCTTGCCTAACCAACGATTACGTCCTGCTTTACCAATGTTAATTAATTCGTGTTGTTCGTTACCTACTTGACCGATTGTTGCACGGCATTCAGCAAGAATCATACGAACTTCTCCAGAATTTAAACGTACTAGTACGTATTTTCCTTCTTTACCAAGTACTTGTGCGCTTGTTCCAGCAGAACGAACTAACTGGCCGCCTTTACCTGGTTTTAACTCGATGTTGTGTACTACTGTACCAACAGGAATGTTTGTTAGTGGAAGTGCGTTACCCACTTTAATATCAGCCTCAGGGCCAGACATTACTTCCAATCCAACTACTAGGTTTTTAGGAGCTAAGATATAACGCTTTTCTCCATCCACGTAGTTGATTAACGCGATATTTGCAGAACGGTTTGGATCGTATTCGATCGTAGCAACGCGTCCAGGTATGCCATCTTTGTTACGTTTAAAGTCAATTAAACGGTATTGACGTTTATGACCGCCACCTTGATGACGAACAGTTAACTTACCTTGGTTATTACGGCCGCCTTTTCTCTTTACAGGTGCTAATAGAGATTTTTCTGGAGTGCTAGTTGTGATTTCTGCGAAATCAGAAGTAGTCATTCCGCGACGACCATTGGAGGTAGGTTTGTACTTTTTAATCGCCATTTTATTTCCCTCCTCTTCTTGATAGGTTCTTATGCTTCAAAGAATTCGATTTCTTTGCTATCAGTAGTTAATTTTACAATTGCTTTACGACGTTTATTTGTGTAACCACCGAATTTTCCCATACGCTTAAATTTACCTTTGTAGTTCATGATGTTTACTTTCTCAACATCAACGCTAAAGATTTCTTCGATTGCATCTTTAACTTGTGTTTTGTTAGCTCTCACATCAACTTCAAAAGTATATTTCTTTTCAGCCATTAGGTCAGTAGTACGTTCAGTGATAACGGGGCGCTTAATGATATCGCGTGCATCCATTATGCAAGCACCTCCTCTACTTTTTCAACCGCTGCTTTAGTCATGATTAACTTCTCATGATTAACAACATCTAATACGTTAATTCCATCTGCTGTTACTACTGTGATACCAGGAATGTTACGAGCAGAAAGTGCTACATTTTCGTCAAGGTCAGCTGTAACGATTAATGCTTTTTTCTCAACAGAAAGACCGTTTAATACTGTTTTGAAATCTTTCGTTTTCGGAGTATCGATAGCTAAGATATCTAACACTAAAATGTTTTCTTCTAACACTTTAGAAGAAAGCGCAGATTTGATTGCTAAACGACGAACTTTTTTCGGTAATTTATAGCTGTAGCTGCGTGGTGTTGGACCGAATACAGTACCACCTCCGCGCCATTGTGGAGAACGGATTGACCCTTGACGAGCGCGTCCAGTTCCTTTTTGACGCCATGGCTTACGACCACCGCCGCGTACTTCAGAACGAATTTTAGTTTTATGAGTTCCTTGACGTAATGAAGCTCTTTGCATAACAATTGCTTCAAATAATACGTGCTGGTTAGGCTCAATACCAAATACAGAATCATTAAGTTCGATATCACCAACTTGTGATCCAGTTTGGTTTAATAATGCTACTTTAGGCATTCCTTTGTTCCTCCTTTCTTAAAAAGTGACTATGCTTTAATCGCACCTTTAATTTTTAATAAAGCTTTTTTAGCGCCAGGTACATTACCTTTGATTAAAAGTAAGTTACGCTCTGTATCAACCTTTACGATTTCAAGGTTTTGTACAGTGATTTGTTCTCCACCCATACGGCCAGGTAATAATTTACCTTTGAATACGCGGTTTGGAGCAACTGGTCCCATTGAACCAGGACGACGGTGGTAACGTGAACCGTGGGCCATTGGGCCGCGTGATTGTCCGTGGCGTTTAATTACACCTTGGAAACCTTTACCCTTTGAGATTCCTGTTACATCTACGATATCGCCAGCAGCGAAAATATCAACCTTGACTTCTTGACCAACTTCATAGCTTGCTAAGTCATCTCCGCGGAATTCGCGAACGAAGCGCTTAGGAGCAGTGTTTGCTTTAGCAACATGGCCTTTTTCTGGTTTGTTAGCTAACTTTTCACGTTTGTCTTCAAAACCAACTTGAACTGCAACATATCCATCGCTGTCAACTGATTTCTTTTGAAGAACTACGTTTGGAGCTACCTCAACTACAGTTACAGGAATTAAGTTACCGTTACTTGCAAATACTTGAGTCATACCAATCTTTCTTCCTAAGATTCCTTTGGTCATTTAAGTCACACCTCCTAGATTATTTATCATTTATTTTGATTAAAGTTTAATTTCGATATCAACACCAGATGGTAAATCTAAACGCATTAACGCATCAACTGTTTGTGGAGTTGGGTTAACGATGTCGATTAGACGCTTATGTGTCCGTTGTTCGAATTGCTCACGTGAATCTTTGTATTTATGAACCGCACGCAGAATCGTGTAAATAGTTTTTTCAGTCGGTAGCGGAATTGGACCAGATACAGCCGCACCAGAACGTTTTGCTGTTTCAACGATTTTTTCTGCAGATTGATCAAGGATTCTGTGATCATACGCTTTTAAACGGATACGAATTTTTTGTTTTGCCATTATTTTCCCTCCTTTATTCGCCTATTTTCTAAATAGACATTCTCAGTGAAAATTTCCCTCACACACTCGCCATGGCAAAGCGGCCGGGTGTGTCAGCAACCTTCCACATCATCGCAGTCAAAGACCAACATTGTCTATTATACATAAAACATAAAACAAACGCAACACTTATTACGATTTTTTTTTATGCTTCTATTTCGAACACTTTTCCTATTATAGCGGCTGATAAACACTTTATCAACTATTATTATCAATCTCCAGAAATATCCTAATATAAAGGTTGAGTTACAAATATTATGAATATATTTATATAGAAGAAACTCGATCTAAAACCTTTTTAAAAACAATGGCTGTGTTAAACTTGTCTGTTGATTTCCGCTCCAGGCAACAATGCCTTTAACACAGCCAAAACAACAAAAAAGCAGATGGATCGTCACCCATCTGCTCTTTATATGTTTAATAATTATCCACTCAGCACCAAAGTAGCTGCGGTTTCTAATTACTCAGTGATTGTAGTGATTGAACCTGAACCTACTGTACGTCCACCTTCACGAATAGAGAACTTAGTTCCTTCTTCGATAGCGATTGGAGCGATAAGTTCAACAGTCATTTCGATGTGGTCGCCAGGCATAACCATTTCAGTACCTTCTGGAAGCATACAGATACCAGTGATATCAGAAGTACGGAAATAGAATTGTGGACGGTAGTTTGAGAAGAATGGAGTGTGACGTCCACCTTCTTCTTTTGATAATACATAAACTTGTGCTTTGAACTTTGTGTGTGGAGTGATTGACTTTGGTTTAGCCAATACTTGACCACGTTCGATATCTTCACGTGCTACACCACGAAGAAGGGCACCGATGTTGTCACCAGCTTCAGCGAAATCAAGTAACTTACGGAACATTTCTACACCTGTTACAGTAGTAGATTTTGGCTCTTCAGTGAAACCTACGATTTCAACTACATCCCCAACTTTAACTACTCCACGCTCTACACGTCCAGTAGCAACTGTTCCACGGCCAGTGATTGAGAATACATCCTCAACAGGCATCATGAAAGGTTTGTCAGTGTCACGAGTTGGCGTTGGAATCCACTCATCAACCGCAGTCATAAGTTCATTGATTTTTTCTTCCCACGCAGCTTCGCCTTCTAATGCTTTAAGTGCAGAACCTTTGATAACTGGAGTGTCATCGCCAGGGAAGTCGTATTCTGATAATAGATCACGAATTTCCATTTCTACTAATTCAAGAAGCTCTTCATCGTCAACCATGTCACACTTGTTCATGAATACAACAAGGTATGGTACACCTACTTGACGTGAAAGAAGGATGTGTTCACGAGTTTGTGGCATTGGGCCGTCAGTTGCAGATACAACTAGGATACCGCCGTCCATTTGCGCAGCACCAGTGATCATGTTTTTAACATAGTCAGCATGTCCTGGGCAGTCTACGTGTGCATAGTGACGAGCATCTGTTTCATATTCTACGTGTGCAGTAGAGATTGTGATACCACGTTCTTTTTCTTCTGGTGCACCATCGATTTGATCGTATGCACGTGCTTCTGCTTTACCTGATTTAGCAAGTACAGAAGTGATTGCAGCTGTTAAAGTTGTTTTACCATGGTCAACGTGTCCGATTGTACCAATGTTAACGTGTGGCTTTGAACGGTCGAATTTAGCTTTACCCATTAGGAAATCCTCCTCTAAATTATAAAAATTTAAGTTTAGTTTTTTATGTAAGCCGTGAATAGGGTTGCCCAAATTCACGGCTTCCACTGCTTACAATTGTAGTTATACTTTATCAAAAGGTGAAAATCAATTATTCACCTTTACTTTTTTTAATAATTTCTTCCGAAATTGATTTTGGTACTTCTTCATAGTGATCAAAGTGCATAGAGAATACACCACGACCTTGTGTACTTGAACGAAGAGATGTAGCATAACCAAACATTTCAGATAGCGGAACCATTGAACGAACTACTTGAGCGTTACCTCGTGCGTCCATTCCTTCAACACGACCACGACGAGCTGTGATTTGCCCCATGATATCTCCTAAATATTCTTCAGGGATAATAACTTCAACCTTCATGATAGGTTCAAGTATTACTGGACTACATTTAGAAGCAGCATTTTTTAATGCCATTGAAGCAGCAATTTTAAAAGCCATTTCAGATGAGTCAACATCATGGTATGATCCATCAAATAGTCTTGCTTTAATATCCACTAAAGGATATCCAGCAAGAACACCGCGATCAAGTGAATCTTCAAGACCAGCTTGTACTGCAGGAATGTATTCACGAGGAACAACACCACCAACAATACCGTTTACAAACTCGAATCCTTTACCTTCATCATTAGGTGAGAATTCAATCCAAACATGTCCATACTGTCCACGTCCACCAGATTGACGCGCGAACTTGCCTTCAACTGATGCAGAAGAACGGAAAGTTTCACGATATGCAACCTGCGGAGCACCTACATTAGCTTCAACCTTAAATTCACGACGCATACGGTCAACGATAATATCTAGGTGAAGTTCACCCATACCAGCAATAATGGTTTGTCCAGTTTCCTGGTCAGTATGCGCACGGAAAGATGGGTCTTCTTCTTGTAGTTTTTGCAGTGCATTAGACATTTTATCTTGGTCTGCTTTTGATTTTGGTTCAACTGAAAGTTGAATTACAGGCTCTGGGAACACCATTGACTCAAGGATAACAAGGTTTTTGTCATCACAAAGTGTATCACCAGTAGTCGTATCTTTCAAACCAACAGCAGCAGCAATATCTCCAGCATAGACTTTTGAAATTTCCTGACGGCTGTTTGCATGCATTTGTAGGATACGTCCAACACGCTCACGCTTGCCTTTAGTCGAGTTTTGAACATATGATCCAGACTCTAAAGTACCAGAGTAAACACGGAAGAATGTTAATTTACCAACATAAGGATCAGTCATAACTTTAAATGCAAGTGCAGAGAATGGCTCTTCGTCACTTGAGTGACGCTCAATTTCTTCATCCGTATCTGGTAGAGTACCCTTAATAGCTGGTACATCTAATGGAGATGGAAGATAATCAATTACTGCATCAAGCATTAACTGAACACCCTTGTTTTTGAAAGCTGACCCGCAAATGACTGGGTAGAATTCAACATTAACAGTACCTTTACGAATCGCTGCTTTTAGCTCTTCTTTAGTGATTTCTTCGCCACCAAGGTATTTTTCCATTAATTCTTCATCTAACTCTGCCACAGCTTCAACTAACTTTTCACGGTATTCATCAGCTTGAGCACGATATTCTTCAGGAATTTCACGTACTTCAATGTTTTCACCTAAGTCGTCTGCGTAGAATACAGCATTCATTTCCACAAGGTCAATGATTGCTTCAAACTGATCTTCAGCGCCGATAGGTAATTGTACCGGATGTGCATTTGCACCAAGACGTTCATGTAATGTCTTTACAGAATATAAGAAATCTGCTCCGATTTTGTCCATCTTGTTAACAAAAACTACACGTGGTACACCGTAAGTCGTTGCTTGACGCCAAACTGTTTCAGTTTGCGGTTCAACACCTGATTGTGCATCTAGTACAGCTACCGCACCATCGAGTACACGAAGTGAACGTTCAACTTCGATTGTGAAGTCTACGTGTCCTGGTGTATCGATAATGTTTACACGATGGCCATGCCATTGTGCTGTTGTTGCAGCGGAAGTGATTGTAATTCCGCGTTCTTGTTCTTGCTCCATCCAGTCCATCTGAGAAGCACCTTCATGTGTTTCACCAATCTTATGGATACGACCAGTGTAATAAAGAACACGCTCAGTGGTAGTCGTTTTACCGGCATCAATGTGAGCCATGATACCGATATTACGAGTGTTTGCTAAGGAGAACTCTCTTGCCATTGGGTCTTTCTCCTTCCTAGTTTGAAAGTTTTTATATTGAAGGTTAGATTACCAACGATAGTGAGCAAACGCTTTGTTTGCTTCTGCCATTTTGTGTGTATCTTCGCGCTTTTTAACAGATGCACCTGTGTTGTTTGCTGCATCCATGATTTCATTAGCTAAACGCTCTTCCATCGTTTTTTCTCCACGGTTACGTGAATAATTCACCAACCAACGAAGACCTAGAGTTGAACGGCGGTCAGGACGCACCTCAACTGGAACTTGGTAGTTAGCACCACCTACACGGCGAGCTTTAACTTCAAGTACAGGCATGATGTTTTTAAGCGCTGCTTCAAAAACTTCCATCGGCTCTTTGCCAGTACGTTCGCGAATTGTATCGAACGCAGAGTAAAGAATTTCTTGTGATTTACCTCTTTTACCGTCAACCATCATTTTGTTGATTAAACGAGTAACTAATTTCGAGTTATAAAGTGGATCTGGTAACACGTCTCTTTTTGCTACAGGACCTTTACGTGGCATTATATTTCCTCCTTTCAAAGAAGCTTCTATTTAAGTTGTTTTATTTCTTAGCAGCTTTTGGTCTCTTTGTACCGTATTTAGAACGTCCTTGCATACGGTTATTTACACCAGCTGTATCAAGTGCTCCACGTACGATGTGATAACGTACCCCTGGTAAGTCTTTTACACGTCCTCCACGGATAAGAACAACGCTGTGCTCTTGAAGATTGTGTCCAATACCAGGAATGTATGCTGTTACCTCAATACCATTAGTCAAACGTACACGCGCATATTTACGTAACGCTGAGTTTGGTTTCTTTGGTGTCATTGTACCAACACGAGTACATACACCGCGTTTTTGTGGTGATGATACATTCGTTTGTGATTTTTTGAAACTGTTATAACCTTTATTTAACGCAGGTGATTTTGACTTTTCCTCTTTAGATTGACGAGGCTTGCGCACTAATTGGTTAATAGTTGGCATTTGTGTTTCCTCCCTTCATTATTTGTAAGCCCACACATCCAGGTGGTTCATTTTTTCGCAAAAACAAAGTTTTTGCAGACTCGCTATCTACAAAAACGCTTTTAGCTGATAATTGCAACAGTTGAAGCACCAACTTCAATCCCGCATGCCTTCCCGAGTTTTTTCATCGAGTCAACATATAGGATAGGAACATTTATATCAAGAGCTTCTTTAACAACTTCTGCTGTTACTTTCGCATCAGCATCACTTGCTATGATCAACTCTCGCACATTACCATCTTTAAGTGCTTTGACTGTTTGTTTTGTTCCTATAACGAACTTTTGTGCCTGCAATACTTTTTCATAAGACATAATTCATATCCTCCAAAGTATCAGGTGAATAGGAGCACCTTTGATATAGTACCATCTTTACAAATAGATGTCAACACGACTTTGAAAAATTTCTTAAAATAAGGAATCTGCTAGTTAGCAGATCCCTTATTATCATTAATCAATAGTAACTGTTTCTTCAGAAGTGGTATCACGGAGTACAGGCTCAGCTTTACGATAACGCGGCATTCCTGTTCCAGCCGGAATCAGCTTTCCGATAATAACATTTTCTTTTAGACCTAGTAATTCATCACGTTTACCTTTGATGGCTGCATCGGTAAGAACTCTTGTTGTTTCTTGGAACGATGCTGCAGATAGGAATGAATCAGTTTCAAGCGACGCTTTGGTAATACCAAGTAATACTGGACGACCTGTAGCCGGTAATTTGCCAGCTAACAATGCCTTTTCATTCGCATCAGTAAACTGATGGACATCAAGAAGCGTTCCTGGAAGAACATCTGTTTCACCAGCATCACCCACACGAACCTTGCGCAGCATTTGACGGACCATTACTTCAACGTGCTTATCACCAATTTCTACCCCTTGCATACGGTAAACCTTTTGTACTTCTTTTAATAGGTACTCTTGAACAGAGGTAACATCTTTTACTCTGATTAACTCTTTCGGGTCAATCGAACCTTCAGTTAGTTCTTCACCACGAGCGACATGATCATTTACTGCCACTTTCAAGCGTGCTGTATATGGAGCATTGTAGGTGCGTGATTCAACTTCACCTTGAACAACAATTTCATGTTGGCGATCACGGCCTTCATTAATTCCAACAACAACACCTTCAATTTCAGTGATAACTGCTTGACCTTTAGGGTTACGAGCTTCAAAAATCTCTTGGATACGCGGTAAACCTTGAGTAATATCGTCTCCCGCAACACCACCTGTATGGAAAGTACGCATTGTTAACTGTGTACCCGGCTCACCGATGGATTGCGCTGCAATAATACCTACAGATTCACCAACCTCAACCTCTTGACCAGTTGCCAAGTTGCGGCCATAACACTTCTTACATACACCATGACGGGTATTACATGTAAACGCGGACCGGATTTTTACTTGTTCAATACCTGCTTCGACAATAATTTCTGCTAAATCCTCAGTAATCAGGCCATTTTCAGGAACAAGTACTTCCTTGGTTTCTGGATGTCTAATCGCAGTTCGTGCATGACGGCCAATTAGACGTTCATCCAATCCTTCAATAATTTCAGTTCCGTCTTTTAATGCACTGATTATAAAGCCACGGTCTGTTCCACAATCATCTTCACGGACAATAACATCCTGTGCAACGTCAACAAGACGACGTGTTAAGTAACCAGAGTCAGCCGTTTTAAGGGCAGTATCAGCAAGACCTTTACGCGCACCATGAGTGGAGATAAAGTACTCTAATACGGTTAATCCTTCACGGAAACTTGATTTAATCGGTAATTCAATAATTCGCCCAGCCGGGTTGGCCATCAGACCACGCATACCAGCTAGCTGGGTAAAGTTAGATGCGTTACCACGGGCACCGGAATCACTCATCATAAAGATTGGATTCGATTTATTCAGGGATTTCATTAGTTTACCTTGAATGGTGTCTTTTGCGGCACTCCAGATCGCAATAACACGATCGTAACGCTCATCTTCAGTAATTAGACCACGTCTGAACTGCTTCAAAACGTTATCTACTTTACCTTGTGCTTCTTTAAGAATTTCCTGCTTTTCAGGAAGTACGACAATGTCAGCTACACCAACCGTAAGTCCTGCTTTCGTTGAATGCTTAAAGCCCAAGTCCTTCATGCGGTCAAGCATTTTTGACGTTTCGGTAATTTTAAAACGCTTGAATACTTCAGCAATGATATTTCCAAGGATTTTCTTTTTGAACGGATCAATTAATGGCATTTCTTGAATTTTCGCCTTAATGTCTTCGCCTTTTTCAACAAAATATTTTACAGGTGTTTCTACTTCCAAATTGTGTCTAGTTGGTTCATTAATATACGGGAATGATTTTGGCAGAATTTCATTGAAAATAAGTTTACCAACCGTTGTGATTAATAACTTATTATTTTGTTCTTCTGTGAATGTTTCATTTCCTAATGAGCCCGCATGGACAGCTACACGTGTATGCATGTGAACATAGCCGTTTTGATAAGCAAGTACTGCTTCGTTCGTGTCTTTAAAAATCATTCCCTCACCGACAGCGTCATCTCTTTCCAAGGTTAAGTAATAGTTACCTAAAACCATGTCTTGAGAAGGTGTAACAACTGGCTTACCATCTTTAGGGTTTAAGATATTTTGTGCTGCAAGCATTAATAAACGTGCTTCTGCTTGTGCCTCTGATGAAAGCGGCACGTGAACAGCCATTTGGTCACCATCAAAATCTGCATTGTATGCTGTACATACAAGAGGATGAAGACGAATCGCACGGCCTTCAACAAGTGTTGGTTCAAATGCTTGAATCCCTAATCTATGCAATGTAGGGGCACGGTTTAATAATACCGGATGCTCTCTGATTACATCTTCAAGTACATCCCACACATCTGGAGATACTCTTTCTATTTTACGTTTTGCAGATTTGATGTTATGCGCTAAGCCCTTTTCAACGAGTTCCTTCATAACAAATGGCTTAAATAGTTCTAACGCCATTTCTTTAGGAAGTCCGCACTGATACATTTTTAAGTTCGGTCCTACAACGATAACGGAACGTCCAGAATAATCTACACGTTTTCCAAGCAAGTTTTGACGGAAACGGCCTTGTTTTCCTTTTAGCATATGGGAAAGTGACTTCAATGGACGGTTACCTGGTCCTGTAACTGGACGCCCGCGGCGGCCGTTATCAATCAAGGCATCAACTGCTTCTTGAAGCATCCGTTTTTCATTCTGAACAATAATGCTTGGAGCACCTAAATCTAACAAACGCTTTAAGCGGTTATTACGGTTTATTACACGACGATAAAGATCGTTTAAGTCAGATGTCGCAAATCTCCCCCCATCCAATTGAACCATTGGACGTAGTTCAGGAGGTATAACTGGAAGAACGTCAAGAATCATCCATGAAGGCTCATTTCCAGAACCACGGAATGCTTCCAGCACTTCAAGGCGTTTAATCGCACGCGTACGACGCTGACCTTGTGCACTTTTTAATTCCTCTTTTAAGGCGTCTACTTCCTTGTTTAAATCGATATCAAAAAGAAGTTTTTTAATTGCTTCTGCACCCATGGCAGCTTGGAATTTGTTTCCGTACTTTTCACGGTATGCCCGATATTCTTTTTCAGATAATAGCTGCTTTTTATCAAGAGCTGTATCACCGGATTCCGTCACTACATAAGAAGCAAAGTAGATGATTTCCTCCAAAGCCCTTGGTGACATGTCTAAAACAAGTCCCATTCGGCTTGGAATTCCTTTAAAGTACCATATATGTGAAACTGGTGCAGCAAGCTCGATGTGCCCCATTCGTTCACGACGAACTTTAGCACGAGTTACTTCCACACCACAGCGGTCACATACTACGCCTTTATAACGGACACGCTTGTACTTCCCGCAATGACATTCCCAGTCCTTCGTTGGACCGAAAATTCGTTCACAGAATAAACCATCCTTTTCAGGCTTTAATGTACGATAGTTAATCGTTTCTGGTTTTTTGACTTCTCCGAAAGACCATGAACGGATTTTGTCCGGTGAAGCAAGACCAATCTTCATATACTCAAAATTATTAACATCCAGCAAGGGGCCTACCTCCCTTTTGATATCTCCAGGTTTTACCCTTATTGCGTTATAAAGCGGAAGCGCGCGTCTTAGCCCCGACAAGCATAAGACGAGATCCGCAAGAAGGCGTCTTTTGCCTTCTGGAGGATTTTGGCTTATGACCTCGAGGGGTTGCGCGCTGCAGCTAGGAATCAAGTTTAGTTGGAGTGCAGATTGCACTCCAACTAGCATATATTATTACTCTTTTGAACCGACTTTTTCAGATTCAAATGCTTGCTCAGGAACGATGTTTAACGTATCGACTTGTTGTAAGTCATCGTCATCTTCCGTATCGCGCATTTCAATTTCTTCTTCATCACCAGAAAGAATTTTTACATCCATTCCAAGACTCTGAAGTTCTTTAATTAATACTTTGAATGATTCAGGAACACCAGGTTCCGGAACATTTTCACCTTTAACAATCGCTTCATATGTCTTCACACGACCAACAACGTCATCTGATTTAACAGTAAGAATTTCTTGAAGTGTGTATGCTGCTCCGTATGCTTCAAGTGCCCAAACTTCCATCTCACCAAAACGCTGTCCGCCAAATTGAGCTTTACCGCCCAATGGCTGCTGCGTAACAAGTGAGTAAGGACCAGTTGAACGGGCATGGAGTTTATCATCGACCATGTGTGCGAGTTTAATCATATACATGACACCCACAGAGACACGGTTATCAAATGGTTCCCCAGAACGGCCATCATAAAGGACCGTTTTCGCATCACGAGCCATTCCTGCTTCTTCAATCGTTCCCCAAACATCTTCTTCACGCGCTCCATCAAATACAGGAGAAGCGACATGAATACCTAGGTAGCGAGCTGCCATCCCAAGGTGAAGTTCAAGCACCTGTCCAATGTTCATACGTGAAGGTACGCCCAGTGGATTTAACATGATATCAACAGGTGTACCATCTGGTAAAAACGGCATATCTTCTTCCGGTAAAATACGAGAGATTACCCCTTTGTTACCATGACGTCCCGCCATTTTATCTCCCTCAGAAATCTTACGCTTCTGAACGATATAAACACGGACTAGTTGATTCACACCTGGTGGCAGTTCATCGCCATCTTCACGATTAAAGACTTTTACATCAAGAACAATTCCGCCGCCGCCATGTGGAACTCGTAGTGACGTATCACGAACTTCACGTGCCTTTTCACCAAAGATCGCGTGTAAAAGACGTTCTTCTGCCGTTAATTCTGTAACTCCTTTTGGCGTAACTTTACCAACTAGGAGGTCTCCGTCTTTAACTTCCGCACCCGTACGGATAATTCCACGCTCATCCAAGTTGCGAAGGGCATCTTCACCCACGTTTGGAATATCACGTGTAATTTCTTCAGGTCCAAGCTTTGTATCACGAGATTCTGACTCGTATTCTTCGATATGGATAGATGTGTATACATCATCTTTAACAAGACGTTGACTCATAATAATCGCATCTTCATAGTTATAGCCATCCCATGTCATAAAGGCAACAAGGACGTTGCGTCCAAGAGCTAATTCACCAAGTTCCATTGATGGACCATCAGCAAGAATTTCGCCTTTTGTTACGCGGTTGCCCACAGCAACGATTGGACGTTGGTTATAACATGTTCCTTGATTGGAACGGATGAATTTTAACATACGGTACTTATCAAGATTACCTTTAACCTCTTGACCATCAACAACATTAATGCGACGCACCCATACTTCACGTGATTCTACATGCTCAACAATACCTTCGTGCTTACAGATAACCGCAGCACCTGAGTCTTTACCGGATACGTATTCCATACCCGTTCCAACTCTAGGAGCTTCTGGCTGCATAAGCGGTACTGCTTGACGCTGCATGTTCGCACCCATAAGGGCACGGTTGGAGTCATCGTTTTCAAGGAATGGGATACACGCTGTTGCCGCAGACACAACCTGCTTTGGCGATACATCCATATAATCAATTCGTTCACGTTTAACTACCGTGTTTTCACCACGGAAACGAGCAACAACATCTTCATCGACGAATGAACCATCATCACTTAGACGAGAATTCGCTTGGGCTGTAACATAGTTATCTTCTTCATCAGCAGTTAAGTAATCAATCCGACTCGTAACTTTCCCTGTATCAGGGTCGACACGACGGTAAGGTGTTTCAATAAACCCAAAACGGTTTACTTTTGCATAAGATGATAACGAGTTAATCAGACCAATGTTCGGACCCTCTGGCGTTTCGATCGGACACATACGACCATAGTGGGAGTAGTGAACGTCACGAACTTCGAACCCAGCGCGCTCACGCGTTAAACCACCAGGCCCTAGGGCAGATAGACGACGCTTGTGTGTTAATTCAGCAAGCGGGTTGGTTTGATCCATGAACTGCGATAACTGAGAGCTTCCAAAGAACTCTTTAATCGAAGCAATAACTGGACGGATATTGATCAATTGCTGTGGTGTGATTGTTGCTGTATCTTGGATTGACATTCTTTCGCGAACTACACGTTCCATACGGGATAATCCGATTCGGAACTGATTTTGTAGGAGTTCTCCTACAGAGCGAAGACGTCTGTTTCCTAGATGGTCAATATCATCTGTATCGCCTACTCCATGCAATAAATTGAAGAAGTAGCTAATCGATGCAATGATATCAGCAGGTGTAATATTTTTAATTGGTTCGGCCACATAGGCGTTACCTAAGACATTAATTACTTTTTCATTTTCATCGCCAGGAGCATAAATCTTAATGTCCTGAAGAGTAATTTCCTCATCGACTACGCCACCATAAGGATTGAAGCCTTTGAAATTAATATTCTTTTCCAAGGCTGGTAAGACTCTATCCAGGTTTCTCCTGTCTAGAACTGTTCCCTTTTCAGCGATAATTTCGCCCGTTTCAGGATCCGCAAGGGATTCTGCTAAGCGCTGGTTGAATAAGCGGTTTTTAATATGAAGCTTTTTATTAATTTTATAACGACCTACATTCGCAAGATCATATCGCTTTGGATCGAAGAAACGCGAAATTAATAGACTCTTTGCGTTTTCAACAGTAGGGGGTTCACCCGGACGAAGTCGCTCGTAAATTTCTAGAAGCGCTTTGTCAACACCTTCTGTATTGTCCTTCTCTAATGTGTTACGGATGTACTCGTTATCACCGATCAATTCGATGATTTCTTGATCAGAACCGAAGCCAAGTGCACGCAAAAGAACCGTAACGGGCAGTTTCCGAGTACGATCTATTCTCACATATACGACATCTTTGGCGTCTGTTTCATATTCCAGCCAAGCGCCGCGGTTCGGAATGACAGTAGCCGAGTAGCCACGTTTTCCATTTTTATCGAGTTTCCCACTAAAGTAAACGCTCGGAGAACGCACTAATTGTGAAACGATAACACGCTCTGCCCCGTTAATGACAAACGTACCCGTTTCAGTCATAAGTGGAAAATCACCCATAAAAACATCTTGATCTTTTACTTCGCCTGTTTCTTTGTTTACAAGACGTACTTTTACACGTAATGGAGCAGAATATGTAACGTCCCGTTCTTTTGATTCTTCAACAGAATACTTTGGATCGCCAAGGCTGTAATCAATAAATTCTAGTGATAGGTTACCAGTAAAGTCTTCTATTGGTGAAATGTCCTGGAACATTTCACGCAAACCCTCATCAAGAAACCATTGATAGGAAGAGGTTTGGATTTCAATAAGATTTGGTAACTCTAAAACTTCACTGATTCGTGCGTAACTTCTTCGTTGGCGGTGTCGTCCATACTGAACTAGTTGACCTGTCAACTGATTCACCCCTCAAATCAAGCGTTATTATTAAAATCTATAAGCGTTTATGGATCAGAATTTTACTTCCTTTCCAATAAACAAAAAGAAAAAGGGTTTTTTACTAAAAACCACATTTTCACATTTTGACTATTATTTTGTCATCATTTCCTCAATATCCCTTTTTTATACACTGAAATTAAGTATTTAAAGGAATAATTCGGAAATTATTATGATGGCATTTTATAATGCTATCATAGTGACATTTTCAAGTCAACTTTTTTGTGCCTTTATGACAAAATAACCTTTGGATTTGTCAATAGTTTCGACGTGGTTAAATAAATTATTTAATTTTTCAATTGCGGATGGTGCTCCTTGTTTCTTTTGAATGACAACCCAGAGCTCTCCCTGAGATGTAAGATGCTCGAAGCTTTGTTCAAAAATATCATGAACCGTTTTTTTCCCCGCTCTAATCGGTGGATTTGTTAAAATAGCAGCAAACGTGTTTTCTTTTACATTCAGCAAACGATCACTTTCATATATCTTAACGTTCTGTATCCGATTAAGTTCTGCATTTTCCTTCGCCAAAGCAATTGCCCGTTCATTAACATCAATCATATGTATCATACGATCATGGTAAGATTTCGCAATCGAAAGACCAATTGGTCCATAGCCGCAGCCTACATCCAGGAGTAATCCATCTGCATTCGGCATTTCAAAAGACTCAATTAATAAACGTGAGCCGAAATCTACTTCTCTTTTTGAAAAAACACCGTTATCCGTTTTAAAACGGAACTGGTTATTTTTTAAAGTGTAATCCCAAAATTTCGGGTCACTTTCAACCTTCTGCGTTCGAGAATAGTAGTGTTCAGACAACTGACTCACCTCCGAGGAATATTAATAATTGAAGATAAACGAGGACTAAAAATTTAGTTAAGGCAAAAAAAGCCCGCTTATACAGCGAGCTTTTTTATAAGATTATTACTTAACTTCAACGTTTGCTCCAACTTCAGCAAGTTTAGCTTTAACTTCTTCAGCTTCTTCTTTAGAAACGCCTTCTTTAACAGCTTTTGGTGTGTTGTCAACAAGGTCTTTTGCTTCTTTAAGTCCAAGACCAGTGATTTCACGAACAACTTTGATAACCTTGATTTTTTGATCGCCAGCGCTAGCTAGGATAACATCAAATTCAGTTTGTTCTTCAACAGCCGCTACAGCTGCGCCACCCATTGCAACTGGAGCTGCAGCAGTTACGCCGAATTCTTCTTCGATTGCTTTTACTAGATCGTTAAGTTCTAAAACAGTCATAGTTTTAACTGCTTCAATGATTTGTTCTTTAGTCATGATAAATTTCCTCCTTAGTTTTCGTTCAAATTTATTTGATGTGCGTATTCAGGCTAACTTACGCGCCTTGTTCTTCTTTTTGTTCTGCAACTGCTTTTGTAACAAGAGCAAGGTTGCGGATTGGAGCTTGTAGTACGCTGAGTAACATAGATAGTAAACCTTCGCGTGATGGTAGGTCTGCAAGAGCTTTAATTTCTTCGGCTGTTGCAACGTTTCCTTCAATTACACCCGCTTTAAGTTCAAGTGCTTCATGTTTTTTCGCAAAGTCATTCAAGATCTTAGCTGGTGCTACTACATCTTCAGTACTGAACGCAATTGCGTTAGGGCCTGTTAATGCAGCGTTTAATCCAGCAAGTTCAGCAGCTTCAGCCGCACGGCGAACCATTGAGTTTTTGTAAACTTTAAATTCAACGCCTGCTTCACGAAGTTGTTTACGAAGTTCAGTTACTTCTGCAACTGAAAGACCACGATAATCAACAACAACTGTTGATACACTGTTCTTTAACTTATCAGTAATTTCGTTAACGATTAGTTGCTTTTGTTCGATTACACTGCTCATCTTTACACCTCCTGTAGATTGTCTACATTCATACTAGGCAAATAAAAACCTCCATATCAATCGGTGACATGGAGGCAGCATACAACAGCTGAATAATTCAGCCAATTCTATAGCATTACCTCGGCAGGAAATTAAGCGCGCCTAGCGCACCTGCTGTCTTCAGTACAAATGTTATTATTTTAAACAACAAAATAGATTATATAAAATCTATACTAGATTGTCAATTGGTAAAATTTATTTAACTGCTACAGATGAAGGATCAACTTTAACGCCAGGTCCCATTGTTGAAGCAACAGTTACATTCTTCATGTAAGTACCTTTTGCTGCAGATGGTTTCACTTTTACCATAGTTTCAAAGATAGTGTTGAAGTTTTCAACAAGCTTCTCGTTTTCGAAAGATGCTTTACCGATTGGCACGTGAATGTTACCAGACTTGTCAACGCGGTATTCAACTTTACCAGCTTTAATTTCATTAATCGCACGAGTCACATCAAATGTAACTGTACCTGTTTTAGGGTTTGGCATTAAACCTTTAGGTCCTAATACACGACCAAGTTTACCAACTTCACCCATCATATCAGGAGTTGCTACGATTACATCAAATTCAAACCAACCTTGTTGGATTTTGTTGATGTACTCTGCATCACCTACATAATCAGCACCAGCTGCTTCTGCTTCTTTTACTTTTTCACCCTTAGCGAAAACTAGAACGCGTTGCGTTTTACCAGTTCCGTTTGGAAGTACAACTGCACCACGGATTTGTTGGTCAGCTTTCTTAGGGTCAACACCTAAACGGAATGCTACTTCTAGAGTTGCATCAAATTTAGTGAAGTTTGTTTTTTTAGCAAGATCAATTGCTTCTGCAATTGGATATGCCTTTAGGCGATCTACAAGCTTTGAAGCTTCTAAATACTTCTTACCTTTTTTAGCCATTTTTATTTCCTCCTAGATTGTGGTTTTAGCGAATTACTCTCCCACGAATAAAGGTTGCGCAGAAACGCAACCCCACTCATTCAACACGAACAGTTACATGAATTAGTCTTCGATGACGATACCCATGCTGCGTGCAGTACCTTCGACCATGCGCATTGCTGCTTCAACGCTAGCTGCGTTTAGGTCAGGCATTTTTTGTTCCGCAATCTCGCGTACTGTATCACGCTTTACTGTTGCTACTTTATTACGGTTTGGTTCACCAGAACCAGACTGGATTCCAGCTGCTACTTTCAAAAGAACGGCAGCAGGAGGAGTTTTCGTAATAAATGTAAATGAACGGTCTTCAAATACCGTGATTTCAACAGGAATGATCAAACCAGCTTGATCTGCTGTACGAGCGTTAAATTCTTTACAGAATCCCATGATATTAACACCGGCTTGACCTAGTGCAGGACCAACTGGTGGCGCAGGGTTTGCTTTCCCAGCAGGAATTTGTAATTTAACGACTTTAATTACTTTTTTAGCCACGAGACACACCTCCTTAAAGTCCGTGATGTGGTAATAGGAATCCGTTAGGAATCCTCCCACTCAGGCATCTGTCTTTATCTATTGATCATAAAGAACTTGACATAAGTCTTGTCTCACAAGGAGACATACTGACCTATGAAATATTACCACTTTTTAAAAATGATTTCAAGTTTTTTTACAATATAACATTATTTTCTTTGAATATCGCCGCAATTGAGGCGCTTCTGCTTGTCTTAATCTAGCTTCTCGATTTGTGTGAAATCCAGTTCTACCGGGGTATCACGGCCAAACATATTGACAAGAACCTTCAGTTTTGCGCGATCCTTATCCATTTCTTCCACAGACCCAGTAAAGTTCGCAAATGGGCCTTCCTTCACGCGAACTGTTTCACCAATCTCATAATTAGCATCGACGCGATTTTCGGAAACCCCCATGCGTTTTAAAATAACGACAACTTCTTCCGGAAGCAATGGAGTAGGCTTCGATCCACCACCAGATGAACCAACAAAGCCGGTTACACCCGGCGTATTCCGAACCACATACCAAGAATCATCAGTCATTACTATTTCAACTAATACATAACCAGGGAACACTTTGCGCTTTACTACTTTTGTCTTGCCATTTTTGATCTCAGTCTCTTCTTCTTCAGGGACAACCACTCTGAAAATCTTATCTGTCATACCCATCGATTCGACTCGTTTTTCTAAATTCGCTTTTACCTTATTTTCATAACCTGAGTAAGTATGTAAAACATACCAATTTTTTTCCATTTAAGAGGACTTGAACGTCCGTCCCTCCCTATTTCTTATTCAAAAACAAAAGGCGCAAGCGCCCGTTTAGCTGCGTATGGACTGGAGCACTCCAACTGAGATAAAGGAAACACGGAGAGCGTTAGCGATTCGATGTTGACTTATCGTAGGGCGGAGAGCGAAGTCCACTAGCCGCTGGGCGCTGGAGCTGGATTCAGAGAACTATTCCAAGATATCCATAATAATTACTTCATGATTTCCAAACAAACAAAAAACCCGTGAAACGGGCTTTAGATAAAAATTCCTTTATTAATCACCATTATACCATGAAAGTGGATTTATTATTCAAGAATTAAGCGAATCAATTTTGAAATCCCTAAATCTAGAACCGCAAAGAACGCTGCAAAAAAAACAACGGTCGATAGTACAGTAAGTGTCGAGCGAGTTAGTTCCCCACGTTTTGGCCAGCTAACTTTTCTCATCTCACGGAGAATATCACTGAAGAATTTAGTTATGCGCTGCATTTCTGTAACCCCCAAAATCTATAAATATCTGCAAAAATCTATGATCATTATTTCGTTTCTCTATGAATGGTATGGGTGGTGCAGGTTTTGCAGAATTTTTTCAATTCTAATCTCTCTGTTTGTGTCTGCTTGCTGATCGTCGAATAATTTCGCGAGCCGCAATCAGCACAGGAAAGGATTACTTTTTTACTCATAGTCGACACCTTTACCCAATTTTCTATTATATCCTTAAAAATGTAACATGAGTCCTAATTATTGTCAATAACCCTTGGAAACGGTTCAATTATATGACATATTTAATCATCAAAGTGAAAATTCACGAAGTTCTAAATATCTTTCCAGCTTTCTTTTGACACGCTGCAGAGCATTATCAATTGATTTCACATGGCGGTTTAGCTCTTCAGAAATCTCTTGGTATGATTGACCATCTAAGTAGAGAGCCAATACCTTCCTTTCTAAATCACTTAATAATTCAGTCATTTTCACTTCGATATGGTCAAATTCTTCCTGATTAATAATCAGTTCCTCTGGGTCAAGAACCTTTGTTCCTGACAAAACATCCATTAATGTTCGGTCCGATTCTTCATCGTAGATTGGCTTGTCCAATGAAACGTATGAATTTAATGGGATATGCTTCTGCCTTGTGGCGGTTTTGATTGCTGTAATGATTTGACGAGTTATACAAAGCTCTGCAAATGCCTTGAAGGAGGTAAGCTTGTCCTCCCGAAAGTCACGAATTGCCTTATACAGTCCAATCATACCTTCTTGGACAATATCTTCCTTATCTGCACCGATTAAAAAATAGGACCTTGCTTTTGCACGTACAAAATTACGATACTTATGGATTAAATAATCCAATGCTTCACTATCACCTTGGTGCACTAAATCAACAATTCCTTCGTCTTCCATTATCAGGAACTGCTGGTTGTTCTTTATTCCGAAGTCCGTACTCAAAGTAGATCCCCTCCACCGAACAAGCATAGATAGTAATAGTATACATGACAATTTTTTATTAGTCCACGTTCACTTTTGTCCTCTGCGCCACTTTTCGAAAATTTCTGCCATTTCCGCACTCATCTTTATTTTAGAAACGGGTCTTTTTTCTTGAATGGTTTTCACTTTCTTTTCGATGCCTCTTTCAATCGAAGACATTTCAATGAGCAATTCACGTGCAGACTTCCTTAATGCCCCTTGTCCAAAAATAGCCCATTGCTCTGTAAAGTCGGAAGTCGCTACATGAATTTGTGTTCTTCGATTACTTAAACTAATGGCCATTTTTTCAATCCGCTCATCTGCCGTCTCATTTTCTTTCGTAAAGATAACTTCTATTTTATGATTTTTATACTTCTTTTCCGTCCCTTGTACATAATAGGCATCGAATACCACAATCACACGGAAGCCTGAATAGGCTTGGTATTCAGCCATTCTTTCCACTAAGCGGTCCCGTGCAGCAGGTAAATCATGATCCTTTAAAGCTCTTAGTTCAGGCCAGGCTCCGATGATGTTGTAACCGTCCACAAGCAGGATATCCATTACTATCCCTCAAGTGTGTGTCGTTTTCGATATACCTCATACATCAGTAAAGCCGCCGCAACAGAAGCATTTAACGAGGTTACTTTACCAACCATTGGCAAATGGATGAGAAAATCACATTTATCGCGGATCAGTCTTCCCATTCCTTTTCCTTCACTGCCAATCACCAAGCCTAGTGGCAGCGTCCCGTCTAATCTTCGGTAATCATCTTTGCCTTTTGCATCTGTTCCGGCAATCCAAACACCTCGTTCCTTAAGTTCATCGATGGTTCGCGCCATATTAGTGACACGGACCACTGGGATATATTCAATCGCACCTGTCGAAGCTTTGGCAACTGTTGCTGTTAGGCCGACAGCTCGACGCTTTGGAATAATGATGCCATGAGCACCGACTGAATCCGCCGTTCTCATGATCGACCCAAGGTTATGAGGATCCTCAATTTCGTCCAGCAATAAAAAGAATGGCGGTTCATTTTTCTTTTCTGCTGCTGCAAACAAATCATCCATTTCCGCATATTGATAGGCAGCAACATAGGCAAGAACTCCTTGATGATTTTCATCCGCGATTTGGTCAATTTTTTTCTTAGGAACAAATTGAACAATCACATTTGCTTCTTTGGCTAATTGCGTAATTTGCTGCATTTGGCCACGCTGCGATCCTTCGGCAATTAATATTTTATTAATATCCCTTTCTGATTTAAGCGCTTCGATGACTGGATTTTTGCCAACAATATATTCTTGTTGTTCCATCCTAGCGTTCCTCCTTTCTTTGCTCCACATATGAAAATGCCCTGCTAATAAGCTCTTCTAAACGTTCTTTTTTACCCGTTAAATACAGATAACCCATCAATGCTTCAAATGCTGTACTATAGTGATAAGTTTGGACATCTGTATTTTTAGGAACAGTGCCTGATTTCGCATTTCTACCGCGCATAACCACCGCTAATTCTTCTTCATCAAGCAGTTTATGATCCATCATTTGAAAGAGAATTTTGCTTTGAGCCTTTGCTGACACGTAACTGGTTCCAGTGCGGTGTAAGTGATTCGGTCTTACCTTACCGCTATAGAGGAGGTGGCGCCTTACATAGGTTTCATAAATCGCATCACCCATGTAGGCAAGAGCGAGACTATTCAATTGTTTAACATCCACTGTATTTTCATATTCAAGCATGAATTAGCCTCTTTTCCACCTTGTACCCTGCGGTGTATCTTCTAAAATAATATTCATTTCCTTTAGCTGATCTCTTATTTGGTCAGACAATTGGAAATTACGGTCTTTTCGAGCTTGGATTCGCTTTTCAATCAGCGCATCGATTTCTTCATCGAGCATTTCTTCTTTTTCAAATGTCAGCCCTAAGACATGGAATAACTTTTCAAAATGTTTTGTAAAGGAATCAATGACTTCTACAGCTGTATTTTTCTCTAAAAGATAATAATTAGCCAGTTTTGAAAGGTCGAATAAAACGGAAATCGCTTTAGCTGTATTGAAATCATCATCCATTGCCTCAATAAATTCTTCTTGCCTTTTTGCAATACTTTCAAGCCATACCTGATTCGAACTTGTTAAGTCAGTACTCGCTTCTTTCCGATGCTTTAAGTTTTGATAAGAGGTGGTTATGCGTTCAAATGCTGCTTTCGTACTCTCCAGTAATTCCTCGCTGTAATTAATCGGATTGCGGTAATGAACGGATAACATAAAAAACCGTAACACTTGCGGATTATGTTTTTTAATAATGTCATGAACAAGGACAAAGTTTCCTAATGATTTAGACATTTTTTCATTATCAATATTGATATAGCCATTGTGCATCCAGTAACGAGAAAATAACTTTCCTGACAGTGCTTCTGATTGGGCAATTTCATTTTCATGATGTGGGAAGGTCAAATCCTGTCCACCGGCATGAATGTCAATGGTTTCGCCAAGATACTTTTTCGCCATTGCCGAGCACTCAATATGCCAGCCCGGCCGGCCAAGTCCCCACGGACTCTCCCAGAAGATTTCGCCTTCCTTGGCCGCTTTCCATAAGGCAAAGTCTAAGTCGTCTTGTTTCCTATCACCGACTTCAATTCTTGCACCTACCTGCAGGTCATCAATGGATTGATGCGATAGCTTACCATATTCATCGAATTTTCTTGTCCGGAAATAAACATCCCCTGCAGATTCATAAGCGTAGCCTTTTTCGACTAATTGACTAATAAAATCAATGATAATGTCCATGTTTTCCATTACCCGTGGATGAACATCTGCCTTTTGGCAGCCTAATGCCGTCACATCTTCAAAATAAGCATTGATAAATCGGTCCGCAATCGCCGGAACACTTTCTCCTAATTGATTGGCAGCACGAATCAATTTGTCATCGACATCGGTAAAATTGGAAACATATTGAACATCATAGCCGCGATATTCCAAATAGCGCCGAACCGTATCAAAAACGATTGCCGGACGTGCATTACCAATATGAATATAATTATAGACCGTCGGACCGCAAACATACATTTTCACTTTTCCTTCTTCAAGCGGTACAAAGGTTTCCTTTTTGCGCGTTAGTGTATTATAAAGTTGAATGGCCATTGACTTTTATCCTTTCTCCTTTTAATTCTTCGAGTTCGTGCATTAACTTATCCAAATCATTTTGCATTTCTCTTAAGCGGTCGGCAACAGGGTCTGGTAAGTCACAGTGATTCAAGTCTCTTGTAATTCTTCTACCATCCTGGATCACCACTCTCCCTGGAATCCCAACTACCGTTGAGTTAGGGGGGACTTCTATTAATACTACTGAGCCACCGCCAATTTTGGAGTTTTCTCCCACGGTTATCGAACCAAGTACCTTTGCACCTGTGGCAATCAGGACATTATCCTTAATCGTCGGATGCCGCTTTCCTTTCTCTTTACCCGTTCCACCAAGTGTTACCCCTTGATATATAGTTACATTATCCCCAATTTCGCACGTTTCCCCTATAACAACGCCCATACCATGGTCAATAAAAAATCTTCTGCCTATTTTTGCCCCAGGATGAATTTCAATTCCGGTAAAAAAGCGGCTTACTTGTGAAATAACCCTGGCTAGAAAATAGAATTTCCGATTAAAGAGTGCATGCGCGAGTCGATGTGACCAAATGGCATGCAAGCCTGAATACGTTAAGATGACTTCTAAATAACTTCTTGCCGCAGGATCTTGTTCAAAAACAACCTCAACGTCCTCCCTCAACTTCTTGAACATTACCATTCTCCCCCTTTTGTTTGGTAAACAAAAAAGCGCCTCTGTCTTAACGACAGAGACGCTTATGCGCGGTTCCACTCTGATTAGACCGAAAAAGCTCGTTTTGGTAACGGAAAGCTTATTATGGGTCTCACTCTACCTGTTAACGGATAGGTTCCGCCCATTTCTACTAGAAGTTGACTCTTTTCGAAACAGGGCTCAGAGGTGCATTTCAAAAAACGAGAGGCTTAAACCACTTTCAGCCGGTGATGGTTTTCTCTTTAAAGCATCCTTTTTTTACTTATCCTCTTCTACACTTTAGTAACTATATAATTGTTTACTCTACTATATTACATTTCTTCCCCAATGTTAACTAATAATTTTATTAATTCTCGTTTGAACCTTATCTTTACCTAAAAGTTCAATTGCCATTGGCAGGTCTGGTCCATGTGTTTGACCTGTTACCGCAGCACGAATTGGCATAAATAGATTTTTCCCCTTTTGACCGGTTGACTTTTGAACTGCCTTCATGGCTGCCTTTATACCATCAGCGCGGAAATTTTCCAGTTGGTCAAGTTCATGTGAAAATGCCCTTAACACTTCTGGAACAGTTTCCCCGGTTAATATTTCCTTTGCATCCTCTTCATAGATGGCATCCTCTTGAAAGAACATATCTGATAATTCCACGACTTCAGCACCAAAGCTCATTTTTTCCTGTAAAAGAGCTACAAGTCCTTGAAGCCATTGATACTGTTCATCTGTCATGCTTTCACTTATTCGGCCTGCCTTAATTAAGTGAGGCATAGCCAGATCAACTACACGGTTCATCTCAATTTTTTTCATATATTGATTATTCATCCACAACAGCTTTTGCTTATCAAATAATGCTGGCGATTTGGATAGGCGATTCGCGTCAAATATTTCAATAAACTCATTCTTAGAGTAAATTTCTTCTTCACCTGCCGGCGACCAGCCGAGTAGTGTAATAAAGTTAAATAATGCTTCTGGGATATAACCCAATTCTTCATATTGTTCAATAAACTGAATGATGGACTCATCACGCTTACTTAACTTTTTGCGGCTTTCATTGACAATCAAAGTCATGTGTCCAAAAATTGGCGGCTCCCAGCCTAATGCTTCATAGACCATCAATTGCTTTGGCGTGTTAGAAATATGATCATCGCCACGGAGCACATGAGAGATTTTCATTAAATAATCATCAATCGTTACAGCAAAGTTATAGGTCGGGGTGCCATCCTTTTTTATGATGACCCAATCACCCATCCCTTCCGATTCAAATGAAACGCTGCCTTTGACCATATCATCAAACGTATAGGTTTTCCCTTCAGGTACGAGGATGCGGATGCTTGGCTGACGGCCTTCGCTTTCAAAATGACGGCGCTGTTCATCGGTTAAATGGCGGCATTTACCGGAATAATGAGGTGTTTCTCCTCTTTCGCTCTGGGCCTCCCGCTCGGCTTCGATTTCAGCTTCTGTACAATAACATTTATAGGCATGGCCATTTGCTAATAATTGGTTGTAGTAGGTTTCATAAATATCATTACGCTCAGATTGGCGATATGGACCGTATTCGCCGCCAACGTCAACACCCTCGTCCCAATCCATCCCAAGCCATTTTAAATATTTTAACTGGCTTTCTTCTCCGCCCTCAATATTCCGCTTTTTATCGGTATCTTCAATTCGGATAATAAATTTCCCGCCATGATGGCGTGCAAATAAATAATTAAATAATGCAGTACGGGCGTTTCCAATATGTAAATGTCCCGTTGGACTTGGAGCATATCTTACACGAACTTCGTTTGACATAACTATAATGCCTCCATTCTCGAAAAGCAAAAGCCCCTAGGCGCTGGAGCTAGACAGCTTTACCATATGTTTTTATCTGATTTATTGTATCATTGTGCCGTTCACTGTAAAAGGTTAATTGTTAACCTTTTTTAACAATACAACTACCTGGGAGGCAATGCCTTCCCCTCTGCCAGTGAAGCCTAGCTTCTCTGTTGTTGTCGCTTTTACATTGACTTGTTCAGGTGCTGCCTCTAGTAATTCCGCAATCCTACCGCGCATTTGCTCAATATAGGGTGCCATCTTGGGCTGTTGCGCAATAATTGTACAATCGGCATTCACAAGCTCGTACCCTTTATTTTTCACCAATTGCCATACATGCTCCATCAGCTTCGCGGAGTCAGCATCTTTAAAATTTGGATCGGTATCTGGAAAGTGTCTGCCAATATCGCCTTCCCCAATCGCACCAAGGCAGGCATCGGAAACCGTATGTAATAACACATCAGCATCCGAATGACCTAGCAAACCCCTTTCATAAGGGATTGTAATCCCACCAATGATTAGCGGGCGCCCTTCTGTTAATTGATGAACATCAAAGCCCTGACCAATTCGAAACATCATTAAAAACCCCTTTTTTCCTATTGTCTAGCTACACAAGAATAAGCTTCGGAAACAAAGCATCGCACGAAGGAAAAGCGATAGCTTTTTCGAGGAGCGCCTAGGAAAAAATGAACTACTTTTTTCCCTGATTAAGGCGCTTCCGCTTTTCTATTATCGCTTCAGCAAAGAACAAATCTTCTGGTGTCGTTAATTTTATATTATCGTAATCGCCTTCTACCACCTCAACAGGATAGGGAAGCCGCTCAACCAAACTAGCATCATCGGTTCCCAGAAAGTGATCCTTTTCAGCCTTTTCGTACGCTTCCTTAAGCAGCAAAATGCGAAAAGCTTGTGGGGTTTGAACAGCCCACAAGCTTGAACGTTCGACAGTTTCAACTACCACACCATCATTTATCTTTTTCATGGTGTCTTTTGCCGGCACACCCAAAATGGCTGCACCTGTTTCTTCAGCCATTTCAGTTAAACGGTGGATATGTTCTTTTAAGATAAAAGGACGCGCCGCATCATGCACAAGAATAATCCCGTCGGTTTCGACTGATTTAAGAGCATTATAAATGCTATCCTGACGTTCATTTCCACCCGGTACTAAGTTGATAACCTTCGTCACACGATACCGATCGAGTAACACTTGAAATTCTGGTTTATCCTGTGGGTGAATGGCTAAAATAATCCCGCTGCAAGCTTCATCCTGTTCAAACACCCTTAATGTATGGATTAGAACAGGAATACCGTTAAGTTCCAATAAAAGCTTATTTTTCCCTGCTCCCATTCTTTTTCCCTGGCCCGCTGCCGGGAGAATGACTTGGTAGGTCATATCATTACCCCACTCTATCTAATATCAAATCTAGCTCCATAAGATTATGCTTCGGAGCGAAGCCTCGCACGAAAGAAAAGCGTTAGCTTTTCTGAGGAGCGCCTAGGGGCTCTATGGTCTACAGCCAATCCAGCGGGAAGGTCAAAGAACGACCTTCCCGCCGGCTCGTCTTATGCTTGTCGCCCCTGAGCAAGGCGCTTCCGCTTTTTAAGCTACAGTGCTTTTTCTAATAATTTGGGCTTGGCAAATATCATTCGTCCTGCCGATGTCTGGAGAACACTCGTTACGAGAACCTCGATTCTTTTCCCGATATATTCTCTACCTTCCTCGACCACAATCATCGTACCGTCATCTAAATAGGCAACGCCCTGATGATATTCTTTTCCATCCTTAATGACCTGAACGGTTAATTCCTCACCAGGAAGGACAACTGGTTTGACGGCATTTGCTAAATCATTGATGTTTAACACAGATACATTTTGCAATTCACAGACTTTATTCAGATTAAAATCATTCGTGACCAAGATGCCATTGGTTATTTTAGCTAATTTAACGAGCTTTGAGTCCACTTCACTAATTTCCTCAAAGTCGCCTTCATAAATTTCTACCTTTATGGCGAGTTCCTTTTGAATTCGGTTTAATATATCCAAGCCTCTGCGGCCGCGATTTCGTTTCAACACATCGGAAGAATCGGCAATATGCTGTAATTCCTCAAGGACGAACTGTGGAATAACAATCGTTCCTTCTAAAAATCCGGTCTGACAAATATCAGCAACGCGCCCATCAATGATAACGCTCGTATCTAATATTTTCAAAGGATGATTAACTTCCTTATCATTCTCTTCATCACTGGTTTTTTTCTTGTTACCGCGGTTTCCAAAAAGACCTAAAAGTTCATCTCTTTTCTTGAAGCCCACCTGAAAGCCGAGATAACCAAACAAAATGGTTAGTAATATCGGAGCCACAGCATTTAATATTGGAACTTGCACGGCATTCAGGGCAAAGCCGATTAAAAACGCAACCAACAATCCAAAGATTAGACCTACACTACCAAAAAGAACATCTGTTACAGGAACTTTCACTAAAGAATCTTCAGTCCATTTAATAAAGTTAAAGACATAATCTACTGCCCAAAAGGTAATAAGATAAAAAATAATAGCACCTATAATAGCAGTGATATACGAGTTGTTAATTAAGGGAATGTCATTGATATGAAGTAAATTGAACAATTCCGGTAATAACAAAATACCAAGCGTACCACCTATAATGAGGAAGCAAGCCTGCACAATACGTTTTAACATTCCTTCACCTCCTCTATTCATTATAAACATATTCATGGAAATGAAACCTTAATTTGCAGATTATTTTTCGATTACAAAACGTATTAAATTTAGTTTGTTAGTGAAAATTAATAGGTTGAAGATTCTCCCCATAGGGTAGCATCGGAAAATTTTTGTGTCAAACAATTGGATTTTTTTAACTTTTAGGAACCTAGATATAATTGCTTTTATAGATGGCGATCGGTGTATAACCGATCTTTGATCAATTTAAAGCCTTCCTTAATCTTTTTGGCACGAACTTCCCCGATTCCTTCCACATCATCAAGTTCTTCCACTGTTGCGGTTATTATTTTTGAAAACTCACCAAAACTGCTGATGAGATTTTCAATAATGATGGATGGAAGTCTTGGAATTTTATTAAGAATTCTGTAGCCGCGCGGACCTTTATTCTCATCAAGGTGCACATAGCCAAGGTATCCCATCAATTTTAATAAGACCATATCCTCAATGGTACCACTCGTAGCCATGGCCTGCATCCGTCCAATCACTTCTCTGGCCTTGATGTCTCTGTCGAAGGCATAATCTTTAATAATGAGCATGGTCTCATCTTCGAGATCTGTTAATATTTCGTTCAATTGTAAACGAATGAGACGACCTTCTGTTCCTAACTCATGTAAATAGGTTAGAAGTTCATTCTTAATCTTTAAGACCATTTCAAAACGATGGAGAACCAGTAAAAAATCGTTATAGGTTACAGACTCCTCGAACTCTAGGATACTCAAATTGCTGATACTTTGTTCCAAAACGGTTTTATACTTCTCAAGCGTCTGAATGGCTTGATTGGCTTTAGTTAAAATTACCGCAATATCTTTTAATGCATAGCGAAAATTCCCTTGATACAGGGTAATGACATTTCTTCTTTGGGAAATGGCAATCACTAGGGCTTTTGTTTGTTTCGCTACCCTTTCTGCTGTGCGGTGCCGCATCCCTGTTTCAGAGGAAGGTATATCGGAATCAGGGGCTAACTGGGCATTGGCAAAAAGAATTTTATTTCCTAATTCATTGAGGAGGATGGCCCCGTCCATTTTCGCTAATTCATATAAAAAGCTGGGCGAAAATGGGCAATTGATTTCAAAGCCGCCGTCAACGATACTTTTTACCTTTTCGTTAAAACCAATGACAATAAGGCCGCCTGTGTTCGCACGGAGCACATTGTCGATTCCCTCGCGAATGGGTGTACCAGGTGCAAGGAACTGTAAAACTTCACTTACGGTATGTTCACCAAGCTTTTTACTCTCCATCTGCTACCCTCCTAACGCTGCTTTTAATGCTTCGCTCACTGACTTCACACCAATGAGTTCAACTCCGTTTGGGCCCTTCCAGCCGCCAAGATTATTAGCAGGGAGAATGACTCGCTCAAATCCTAGCTTGGCCGCTTCCTGGACACGCTGCTCAATCCTTGAAACCCTTCTTACTTCACCGGTTAACCCGACTTCTCCGATAATACAATCGGTTGGTCTTGTGGGTTTATCTCTAAAGCTGGAAGCAATACTGACAGCCACGGCTAAATCAATTGCTGGTTCATCCAATTTTACGCCACCAGCAACTTTTAGGTATGCATCCTGATTCTGAAGGAGCATCCCAACCCGCTTTTCTAAAACTGCCATCAAAAGTGGCACACGGTTATGATCAATTCCAGTTGCCATTCTTCTTGGGTTCCCAAAGCTAGTGGGGGAAATTAACGCTTGAATTTCAACGAGGACCGGTCTTGTCCCTTCCATCGATGCGACCACCGTTGAGCCAGCAGCGCCCCGTGAACGCTCTTCTAGAAATATCTCGGAGGGATTTGCCACTTCTTCAAGACCGAATTCTTTCATTTCAAAAATTCCCATTTCATTGGTTGAACCAAAACGGTTTTTAACTGCCCGTAAAATTCGATAGGTATGATGTCTTTCTCCTTCAAAATAGAGGACGGTATCCACCATATGCTCTAACAGTCTAGGGCCGGCTATCGATCCTTCTTTCGTTACGTGTCCAACAATAAAGATTGCAATCCCTTTGGTTTTCCCTATTCTCATTAATTCCGAGGTACACTCACGCACCTGTGAGACACTCCCAGGTGCGCTTGTTACATCTGGATGAAATACAGTTTGGATAGAATCAATGATGACAAAGCTTGGATTTGTACTATCGATGGTCCGGTTAATTTCCTCAAGATTCGTTTCAGAGTAAACGAGGAGATTTTCAGAGGATATTCCTAATCGCTCCGCACGAAGCTTTGTTTGCCGTAATGATTCTTCACCAGATATGTATAAAACCTTATTTCCTTTATTCGCTAATTGCGATGATACCTGTAACAGAAGCGTTGATTTACCGATTCCAGGGTCTCCGCCAATCAGCACTAAGGATCCCTTGACCACACCCCCGCCAAGTACCCGGTTTAATTCACTTAAGTCCGTTTGAATCCTTGGTTCATTCTCCATTTCAATGGAATTGATCGGCATTGGTTTGGTTAATAGTCCTGATCCGCCTTGGGAATGGGCGAATGCCCCTCTTCTTGTTGCACCAGTTACTTCAACTTCCTCAACCATCTTATTCCATTCACCGCAGCCAGGGCATTTCCCCATCCACTTTGGAGATTCATAACCGCACTCCTGACACATAAACTTTGTCTTTCGTTTTGCCATTCTACTTCGATCCTCTCGTTGAAACATTACAAATAATTAAAAAAAGAGGTACACGGTTTAGCTTTATTCACGTGTACCTCTCATGGTATTGCATCAATTGATTACATTTCTATTTTACCAAACTTGTTTTCTCTTCCATTCGAACAATAAATTCTCCATTATCTACATCGATCACCGCATGCTGACCTGTTAATAATGTTCCTTTTAATAGTTCTTCTGAAAGTCTGTCTTCAATATGCTTTTGAATCGCACGACGCAATGGTCTTGCCCCATACTCAGGGTCATAACCTTCCTGAGAAATTTTTTCCTTCGCTGCAGAGGTTAATTCTAGAGAAATATTTTGTTCTTTTAAGCGTTTAATTAACTGCTCTGAAAGTAAAGTTACAATTTCTTCAAGATGCTTTCTCTCCAACGCATGGAAAACAATAATTTCATCAATACGGTTCAGGAATTCAGGGCGGAAGGCTTTCTTTAATTCGCCCATTACTTTCCCCTTCATGTCTTTATAATCCTGATCGCCATCCTGAATATTAAAGCCCACATACTTGTTCCGTTTTAAGGCTTCAGCACCCACATTTGATGTCATAATCAAGACGGTATTACGGAAATCTACTGTTCTTCCTTTTGAATCAGTCAAACGGCCATCCTCTAGAACCTGCAAAAGGATATTAAATACGTCTGGATGTGCCTTTTCAATTTCATCAAGTAAAACAACGGAATATGGCTTTCTGCGAACCTTCTCTGTTAATTGTCCGCCTTCCTCATAGCCTACATATCCTGGCGGAGAACCAACTAGACGAGAGGTAGAATGCTTCTCCATATACTCGGACATGTCAATCCGAATCATCGCATCCTCGTCACCAAACATGGCTTCAGCAAGGGCACGGGCTAATTCTGTTTTCCCTACACCAGTCGGTCCTAAGAAAACGAAGGAGCCAATTGGCCGTTTTGGATCTTTTAATCCTGCTCTAGCACGACGGACAGCCTTAGATACGGCCTTAACAGCTTCCTCCTGGCCAATCACACGAGAATGGAGAACTTCCTCTAAATTAAGCAGCTTGGTCATCTCAGTTTGAGCTAGCTTGGAAACAGGGACACCGGTCCAACTTGAAACAACACTTGCAATATCTTCAACTGTTACTTCATTGTTTTCTTTCCCTTGCTTTTCCTTCCAGTTCTTCTTTGTTTCCTCTAGTTGTTCACGCAAACGCTGCTCCGTATCCCGTAAAGAAGCCGCTTTTTCAAATTCTTGACTCTGGACTGCAGAATCTTTTTCCTTGCGTACTTCCTCAAGCTTCACTTCTAATTCTTTTAAATTAGGTGGAGTGGTAAAGGAACGAAGCCGTACCTTGGAACCTGCTTCATCGATTAGATCAATCGCTTTATCCGGCAGGAAGCGATCAGAGATATAGCGGTCTGACAGTTTAACAGCTGCCTTAATCGCTTCATCTGTAATGGAGACACGGTGATGGGCTTCATAGCGGTCACGTAAACCTTCTAAAATCTGGATCGATTCTTCCGCTGTTGGTTCATCAACACGAATTGGCTGGAAACGTCGTTCTAAAGCGGCATCTTTTTCGATATATTTTCGATATTCATCAAGTGTGGTTGCTCCAATACATTGGAGTTCTCCACGAGCAAGCGATGGCTTTAAAATATTAGAAGCATCAATAGCCCCTTCTGCACCACCCGCACCAATCAATGTATGCAACTCATCAATGAAAAGAATAATATTTCCTGCTTGGCGAATTTCATCCATGACTTTTTTCAAACGATCTTCAAATTCACCACGGTATTTTGTCCCTGCTACGACTGTCCCCATATCAAGCGTCATTACTCGTTTATCACGCAGTATTTCAGGTACTTCATTATTGACAATTTGTTGGGCGAGTCCTTCTGCTATGGCTGTTTTACCTACACCAGGCTCTCCAATTAATACCGGATTATTTTTAGTCCGCCGGCTTAATACTTCAATCACACGTTGAATTTCCTTACCGCGTCCAATAACTGGATCCAGGCTACCTTCGCGGGCGATGGACGTTAGATCCCGTGCAAGGCTATCCAGCGTCGGCGTGTTAGCACTTGCTGATGCCCCGCCTTGATGCCCGCCAGACTCATTACTTCCTAATAGTTGAAGCACTTGCTGTCTTGCCTTATTTAAACTAACTCCCAAATTATTAAGTACTCGGGCAGCAACCCCTTCTCCTTCTCGGATTAAGCCAAGGAGAATATGCTCGGTCCCTACATAGGAATGTCCTAATTTTCGTGCTTCATCCATCGATAATTCAATGACCTTTTTAGCCCTTGGAGTATAGTGAATGGTTTGAGAAGCATCCTGTCCTTTGCCAATTAAATTTTCTACTTCTTTTTGGATTTTTTCAGAACCTAAACCAAGTCCATAAAGGGCTTTCGCAGCAATCCCTTCACCTTCCCGAGTTAACCCCAATAAAATATGCTCTGTTCCAATATTGTTATGACCAAGACGAATCGCTTCCTCTTGTGCTAAAGCTAGAACTTTCTGCGCTCTTTCAGTAAAACGGCCGAACATCATATTCTCTTCCTCCCCACCTATTTTTCTTGCTCCATTTTTATTCGTTCCCTAATTAATGCTGCCCGTCTGATGTCTCTTTCATGTGGTCTTAATGAACCCCCAGCATATTGCTGTAAGAATCCTGGCTGGGTCAGTATCATTAATTCATTTAAGATTGTCTTAGGCATTTTATCAATATAACCCATATCTATTCCAAGCCGAACATCCGATAAACATCTAGCTGCTTCTTTCGATTCAATAATTCGGCTATTAGATAACACACCTAACGATCTGAATACTCTGTCTTCTAATTGTATGTTCGAAGTTTTTCGTAATGCTTCACGGGCCGACCTTTCTTGTGAAATGAGTTGACTTACAACCCCTCTTAGGTCACGGCCAATGTCCTCTTCTGATTTACCAAGTGTGATTTGATTAGAAATTTGAAATATATTACCTAATGCTTCGCTGCCTTCACCATAAATTCCTCTAACAACAAGACCTAATTGGTGAATTGCAGGAATAATTTTATTAATTTGCTGTGTTAACATTAACCCTGGCAAGTGCATCATGACCGAAGCACGGAGACCTGTTCCAACGTTTGTAGGACAACTGGTTAAATAACCGTGTTTTTCATCAAATGCGTATTGAATATTACTCTCAAGCCAATCATCGATTTCATTCGCAGCATCCAACGCTTCAGATAATTGCAAACCTGGATACAAGCATTGAATCCGGATATGATCCTCTTCATTAATCATAATACTAACTTCTTCATTTTCGGTTAATATAACTGCCCCATATGGTGAATCTTCAGCTAGATGAGGGCTTATTAAATGTTTTTCAACTAAAACTCTTTTTTGGAGCGGCTGTAATTCTTCAACTTTCAACAATTCCATTTGGCCAAACTTTTGAATAGGAGACTGTTTTAAAATTTCTTCCATATTTTCAATAATCAATTTTGCTTCTTCATGTGAAAAAAGGGTTGGAAATTTATAATCATCAAAGTTACGAGCCAAGCGAATACGGGAGCTAAGGACAATATCTGAATCCGGTCCTTCCGCACTCATCCAGGAGCTGACAGCTTGATTTAGAAATCGTTCAAGCGACATGTTATTCCCCTCCCTCGTGGCTGGCTGCTAAATTTTTCTCCAACTTTCGTATTTCATCACGAATCTCTGCCGCCTTTTCAAATTCTTCATTTTGGATGGATTCCTTTAGATTACTTTTCAATTCTTCAATTTGTTTACGAAGATGGATTCCTCCGCCAATTCTCTTCGGTATTTTCCCATTATGTGTCCAGTTCCCGCTATGAAGTCGTCTTAAAACTGGTATAAGTTGTTCTTTAAACGCTTCGTAACAATGGGAGCATCCAAAGCGACCTACCTTTAAAAACTGTGGAAAGGTCATTGAACAAGAATTGCATTGAAGAATCTCCTCCTGGTGGAAGGGACTTTGGCTAGGCTTTTGAAAGTTCGGATCAATATTTAATAATCCTGCTAATAAATTATTAAAAGCAAAACCAGATTCCCCATTAAAAATGAACATTTCTCCCTTTTCCTGAGCACACTTTTCACAAAGATGCACTTCAGTCTTTTCACCATTAATGATTTTTGTAAAATGAAGCGCTGCAGGTCTTTGATTACATTCTTGGCAAATCATACTTTCACCTCTTACTCAGAAAAAAATTTATTTATATTTTAAAGATGTTAACATCGCTTTTAGCATTCTTGCTCTTAATTCATCTCGGTATGGAAGATCAATATAAAGAACGGAACGATCGATTACACTTAACATAATTTTCGCTTCCCGCTGTGAAATAATTTCTTCTTGTACGAGCCTTAAAATGACATCTTCTGCACTTGTTTGACTAACCCTGCCTTGTATAAGTGAGAGCAATTGATCAATTAAATGGGCCAAGTCATGGGATTGAACCTTCATAATCCTTATATACCCGCCACCGCCCCTTTTACTCTCCACAATATATCCTCTTTCAATTGTAAAACGGGTATTGATTACATAATTTATTTGAGATGGTACACATTGAAATTTATCAGCGATTTCACTTCGTTTAATTTCAACAAGATCCTTTTCACTTAATTCCAATACTTGTTTAAGATATTTTTCAATAATATCAGAGATGTTTCTCATCTTCCCACCCCCATTCTCTGACTTTGACTATATTTGACTAAATTATACTGAATTTTTTATGTAGATGCAACGATTCACTACTAATGATTTTCTCCAAATCTCGTCATTGTGAAACGTACATTAGTTAAAATATGTAGGGATGAAATTAAGAACACAAAAAAGACAACCATTACTGGTTGCTTTTGAATTGTGCTGGCTATGAACTGCTTTCATAGGGGTTGGGAGCGGCCCTGCTTTGTTACCGTCGATGGTCTTTTTCTTCTTCTTCGGTAACATTAGGTCCTCCTATGTTACCGTCCATGGCTTTTTTTCAGTTGTATGGGCACAATTATTCCTTTTTGTGACCAGTCGAGGCTTTTTTCCTCTTCCATGGGCACAATTATTCTTTTTTGTGACCAGTCCAGGCTTTTTTCCTCTTCCATGGGCACAATTATTCTTTTTTGTGACCAGTCCAGGCTTTTTTCCTCTTCCATGGGCACAATTATTCTTTTTTGTGACCAGTCCAGGCCTTTTTCCTCTCCCATGGGCACAATTATCATTTACTGATCTCCATACATTAATCTTCAAAAACACAAAAAAACAACCATTTCTGGTTGTCTTAGAATTGCCTGGCAACGTCCTACTCTCACAGGGACGCGTGTCCCAACTACCATCGGCGCTGAGAAGCTTAACTTCCGTGTTCGGTATGGGAACGGGTGTGACCTTCTCGCCATTG